>JADGNW010000339.1 GCA_017883315.1 Blastocatellia bacterium
CCGACGCTCACTCCTTTAGGAGTGATATGTGGTTGGCGGACAATCCGGCACGTTGAACTCCTAACGGAGTTCGCACGGTCTCGTCGCTGCTACTACAAATATTGAACTCCTAGCGGAGTCCCAGCGACAAACTGAATGAAGTTTGTCGGACATCGCAACGACTAAGAGTATTTCCATCGCGCCCAGTATTCAACCAAGTTCCCTAAGCTATGGAGAAGTCGATCAAGTGCCGCACGCGATCGACTCGATTGACCAACACTCGCACTTCATCGCCTAAACGATAAATGCGTTTAGTTCGTTCCCCGACAAGCCGGTGCTTCCGCTCCTGATACTGGTAAACGCCGGGGAGAGTCGATATATGAACAAGCCCTTCGACAAAGAACTCATTCAACTCAACGTAGAAGCCATATTCTTTGACGGATGTGATGATGCCGTCGAACTCATCGCCGACTCGATCCGCCATGAATTCCGCCTTGCGCCAGTCCATCAATTCACGCTCAGCGTCGGAGGCCGTCCGTTCGCGGCCGCTCGAGTGATCGCCGATCATTTCGAGCGCCGAACGAAGCTCGACTTCGCGCTCTTCTTCAAGCACTGGCGACGATAAGCGCTTGATCGCATGCTTTGAGCCGAGATCAAGCGCGACAAATTCATCTTGCCGCCCGCCTCGATCGATTACTTCACGAAGGATGCGGTGCACGATCAGATCGGGATAGCGGCGAATCGGCGACGTGAAATGAGTGTAAGTCTTCATCGCCAGTCCGAAGTGGCCCGCGTTCTGCGGCGTGTAGCGCGCGCGCTGCATCGATCGGAGCATCAAGTATGAGAGCAATCGCTCTTCGGGGCGGCCTCGAATCTCACGAGCCAGTTGCTGCAGGCCGCGCTGCGGAATCGGCCCGTGCATCGAGAACTTGTGACCGAACGACGCGGCAATCTCGGCGAACTCTTCGACCTTCTCAATGTTCGGTTCTTCGTGAATGCGGTAGAGCGACGGGACGTTCAACGATTCAAGGTGCTTTGCAACGGTCTCGTTGGCTAATAGCATGAACTCTTCGATCAGCCTATGCGCGATGTTGCGCTCTGACCGCGCGATGCCGCCGATCTGACCTTCGTCGTTGAACCACAATTCAGCTTCGGGCAAATCAAAATCAATCGCGCCCCGCTCTTCACGCCGCTTGATCAGCACCGTTGTGAGCTCGTGCATCTTGAGCAGCGTATCTGTGATGTGAGAATAGGCCTGCGCAGTCTCACCTTCGGGGTTGGTTATGATCTCGTTCACCGCAGTGTAGGTCATTCGCTCGCGGCTGTGTATGACCGAAGGCGTCAGGCGGTAGTCGGCTACGCGGCCGTTGGAATGAAGCTCGATCAACGCCGACATCGTAAGCCGGTCGACCTTCGGCTTGAGCGAGCAGATGTCAGTCGAGAGCCGCTCGGGCAGCATCGGAATGGCGCGCTCAGGAAAATACACTGACGTGCCGCGCTCGAAGGCTGCTTCATCGAGCGCGCTTCCTTCGCGAACGTAATAGCTCACGTCCGCAATGTGCACGCCGAGACGTAAGCGCCCGTTGGCCAGTTCCTCGAGCGACACCGCGTCATCAAAATCGCGCGCCGTCTCTCCATCGATCGTCAGTGTGGTCAGCCCACGCAAATCAAGACGGTTGAATAGATCCTGTGCGGTGAGTTCGCCGCGTATGTGTTCAGCTTCGGCGAGCGCGGCTTCCGAAAAGACATATGGCAGGCGATGTTTTCGGATGATGATTTCGATATCGATGCCAGGGTCTGAAGGGGGGCCGAGCACCTCGATCACGCGCCCCGCCGGAGGGCGACCGGCGATGGGCGGTCTGATGATCTCGACGTTGACGACGTCCCCGTCGCTCGCGTTCAGCGTGTCCGAGCGCGTGATGCTTATCTCGTAGAGGAATCTTTCATCGATCGGCGAGACGACGCTCTCGGATTTGAGCTTTACGAATGTTCCGATGACAGTCTGGTTGGCGCGATGCAACACCGCTTCAATTCTCCCCTCGCGACCACGTTCGCGCACGCCGGTTACGCGAGCTATCACCTTATCGCCGTTCAACGCTGAGCCCATCCCGCGAGCGTTGATGAAGAGGTCTCCCGTGTCTCGTTCACTTTGGGCGTCGGGAACCACAAAAGCGTGACCCGAGCGCGTTCCTCTCAGTGTCCCAATCAAAACGCCCGAAGCATGTTTGCGCCAGTAGCTTCCGCCCTTCGCCGCTGCGAGCCCAACACGAACAAACTCTTTGAGGAACACAGCCAGGCTCGACGCTTGCGACTCGGAGAGCTTCAGCGCTTCGGCCAGGTGATCAGCACGAATGGCGCGCTCGCGCGATCGCGGAAGTGCCTCAAGTACTTTTTGTGGTGATAGATTTGCGGTGGTCATACTGGATCCTGGAGTAATATCCTAAGTCGATTTTTCTCAGCGTGAACTTTGCGGGCTCTGCCCTCGCGGTGAAGCGACCGTAGAGACCCACTCGTATTGGACTTCGCTCAATCCACAATCCAAAATCGCAAATCGTGGTAGTGGTTCAATTTGCCTTGAGCGGCCTTGACCAGGGGAGAAGGAACCGCTGATTTGCGCTGACGTTGTTTCGCTGATCTGCGCTGATCTGCGCACCGAAGGCAGCGTGAATCAGCGGTTCCTTCTCCAGCGCAAGACGAACTGAACGATTGCCCAAATCCGAAATTCATTGACACTGTTTGTAAGCGCTAGTTAGTATATTTTCGCGTCGATCGAATGACAATCGATTGACATGCGGATGTGGCGGAATGGTAGACGCGCAGCGCTCAGGACGCTGTGGGAGCAATCCTGTGGAGGTTCAAGTCCTCTCATCCGCACCACTTTTCTCCTCGGCTAATGACTCCCAATATTCTCTTCCCTGATATAATATTCCAACTAATTCCAACTATGGAAAAAAGAATCCTCCCGGAGTCAACATTGTGGAGCGAGTTTCAAGAGGCCGCTAGGAAACGGCGCCGGAATCCCGCGCGATTGTTGACAGACTACATGCGCGAGTGCCTTGAGGTCTGGGAGGATCAAAAGCTCGATGAAGAGATTCGTCGCGAAGCGCAACGTAGCGGTTATCGCGAGGAAGACTCTGTAGATATTGTCCGTCGTCATCGCTCCGGTAAGGGTCACCTCGGCAGTTGCTAGAACATGCTCTCCATTCGAGCAAAACTCACTCTCTGGTATCTGAGCCTCGCTGCTTTGGTGCTGTTTGCGTTCGCGGTCACCATCTACCTTTATCTCTCTCACGGCTTGCTCAATGCGATAGACACCTCGCTAGTCAATCAGGCCGAGCGGGTCGCTCACGCCGTAGGTCACCCGTCTGAAACTGAAGAACCAAGTCAACCGGGAGTGTTGATACTGGCGCCGCAGTTTGTTTCGGTTGTCGATCGAGACGGTAAGGTCGCCGATCAGATTCCCGACGCCGAAGGGCACGAGGTGCCGGTAAGTAAGCCGGCGCTTGAGCGGGCGGCCAGCGAGTGGAAACCACAATACGATGAGGTGTCGCTGTCTCCGACCGAACACGTACGCATCATTACCTGGCCCGCGCGAGATGAAGACGGCGAGACGTTCTTTGTAGTCGTCGGCCAGTCGCTGAGAGAAGTCCAACGCGCGCAGAGACAGTTGGTAATATTACTTGCAATCGTGAACCCGGCGGCGTTGTTGCTGGCAGGTCTCGGCGGCTTGTGGCTTGCTAACGGAGCGTTGAGCCCGGTCGATCGATTGACGCGCGCCGCTGAGCGAATCGGCCGAGGCAATCTCAGCGAACGCGTGGAAGAGCGGCGCTCTCAGGACGAGATTGGGCGGCTGGCCGCTACTTTCAATCGCATGATCAGCAGGCTCGAGCAAGCTTTTGAACGGGAACGACGGTTCACGGCCGACGCTTCTCACGAGCTCAAGACGCCACTGGCAGTTCTCCGCGGCGACATTGAAGTGGCTCTTCGACGGGAACGAGCGCCCGAGGAGTATCAAAGAGTTCTCAAGTCCAGCCTCGAAGAAATAGCGCGCCTCACCAGGCTCACTGATGATCTGCTAACGCTCGCGCGCCTGGACGCCGGCGAGTCGGTGTTGGCGATCGAACCAGTGCGGCTTGACCGATTGGCGGCGGAAGCCTGCGCTTACATCGGGCCTTTGGCGAATTCAGCGGGCGTAACCCTCCACTTTGATACGCCCCAATCGCCGATCGAAGTAGAAGGCGACCAGAAGCGGCTCACGCAACTGCTGGTGAACCTTCTCGATAATGCGATTAAGTACACGCACGCAGGAGGCAGCACGCGGCTTGCTCTTTCGGTGATAGATTCTTTTGCAGTGATCGAAGTAACAGATACCGGCCGTGGAATTCCCGCTTCAGCGCTCTCACATATTTTCGAGCGATTCTATCGCCAGACGGATCCACGCGACTCGCGGGTAAGTGGTTTTGGGCTGGGGCTTGCGATATCGAAGTGGATCGTCGACGCGCACGGAGGCTCGATACAAGTCGAGAGCGAGGAAGGCCGCGGTTCGCGCTTCACCGTTCGACTGCCCCTCCAAACAAACGATGCCGAACCCGAGCGACATCGCGGTTGATCGACCAAAGCTCGCCTTTCTGGTTCAAGGTTCTGTTTCGACCAGCCAAGGAGCCTATCGCAATTGAGGAAGGGCGACCCTTTCTTGGACAAGACACGTCTACTTCGTGGAGTGTCTACTTCGTGAGGAGTTGTACAATAACGGTTAAGTTTTCTAAGATAGCGTCGCGGGTTGGCAGCGCCGTAACATAACATAGGATGATGTCGAGCGATTCTACAGTATTGCGGGTGTTCAGTTGCTGCGTCAGCGCAATGCGTAAAGGCAAACTCATCCGCCGCGAGAGCGGAAGGACAAGGAATTCCACTTTCAGAATTGGGTTGGCTCGCGCCTCGCCGAAACAAAGTTCCATTACGAACTCGGTGGACGCAACAGCTATCCAGACTTCCGTCTGGTAAGTTTCACGGAGGGATACGAGGTCAAAGGATTGGCCTATCCCGGCCGCGAGGTCAACTATGATTCCAACAGTCAGGTCCCCTCGGGTAGTCACAATGGGCGGACAATCTTCTACGTCTTTGGGCGGTACCCGGCGGAGCCTGACGGTGATTCATTTCCGGTTCTGGACCTGGTGATTTGCCACGGCGATTTTCTTAACGCAGATCACGAATACGTGCACAAGAACAAGAACGTGAAGGGCTTTGGTAGTTATGGGGACATCATGATCCGCGACAGGAAGATGTACGTTGCTCCAACTCCCTTTGGGTTGGTCTCGGGTGTGGCTCACAATCAGACACTGATTCTTCCGGAGAGTTTCTCTGTCACGAAAGAGTTCCAAAACGTTGGCAGACTAGTCAGGAGAGAAGCTGATCTGCTGATTGTCGGTTACACCTTCGACTTGAGAAAGAATACTCTGAAGCCGGAGACGGTGAGCAATTCGTCCGCGGGGCGAGAGCATGTGTTTAACGCGTGGCGGCTCGGCAGAAGACCGGGTGAGCCGGTGCTGATGCTCAAGAATCCGCCAGTACCCGCGGGAAGCGATGACGATGTCGACAAAGAATGAAAACACTAGCTTGAAGCGGGTTTGTCAGCTGATTGAAACCGACGCCTTCCAATTCGAGTTCCTTTCCGTGCTGGCCGAGCGCGAGAGTTGGAGAAAGGAAGTGTACCGGCCTATCTACCACGTTCATAAGTGGTGGGCCAATCGGCTTGGATCCATCTTCAGAGGCATCATCCTTGGAGCACTCCTGCCGGAGCAAGCGAACTTGAAGGAGGCATTCTATTCCAAGCACGATTTTCGCGCAGTATCGATCTTCGATCCCTTTATGGGAAGCGGCACCACTGTGGGAGAGGCGCACAAGCTTGGCTGCGTCGCCTTAGGACGCGACATTAACCCCGTCGCTTGTGAAAGCGTGCGTGTTGCTTTGGGACCGCTCGACCGCAGCGATCTCCTCACGGCCTATTCGGATGTTGCTGCTACAATCGCAAAACGCCTTCGAGAGCTCTACATGTCGGAGGACGAAACCGGACAGCTCTGTGACGTACTCTATTTCTTCTGGGTCAAACAAGTAGATTGTCTCCACTGCGCAGCCACTGTGGACCTATTCTCTTCTCGCGTTATCGCGCGCAACGCTTACCCCGATCGCAAGCCGGAGGTTCAGATCTGTTGCCCAGGCTGTGGCGATATCTTTGCCGCGATGAACGGCGATGAACACACGCAGTGTGGCGCCTGCGGCCTGAGTTTCAATCCACATATCGGAGCGGCGAATGGAACCAATGCGACGTGTCAAGCGTGCGGTCGTTCCTTCTCAGTCGCCAAGGCCGTTCGTTCTATCAAGCAGCCTCCAGCTCATCGACTCTATGGAAAGCTCTTGCTGAGACCAGATGGTCAGAAGCGCTATCTCTCAACGAATGCGAGCGATGTCGAGTCCTACGAGAGGTGTCGGGTTCTGCTGCAGCGTGAACTAAGCAACGGATTGATACGGCTGCCGGAAGCGCTCCTGAGCGACGGCTACAACACGCGCCAGGCTATCAACTACAACTATCGAGAGTGGCGTGACTTCTTCAACGCACGGCAGCTTCTCGCTCTGGGCTGGCTTCACGAGGCTATCGCGAGTTTGCCTGACAGCTCAAGCCGTGATGCTCTTCTCCTGCTTTTCTCCGGCGTGCTGGAATTCAACAACGTCTTCGCATCATACAAAGGCGAAGGCACCGGCGCCGTAAGGCATATGTTCGCTCACCACATTCTCAAACCAGAGCGCATGCCTATAGAGGCCAACCTGTGGGGAACACCGAAGAGCTCCGGGTCATTCTCAAATCTATTCAAGACGAGACTGCTTCGCGCACTGGACTATCGCGACTCCCCGTTTGAAGTGAACGTAGACCGCTCCGCGAAGAGCCATTTCACAAGTTCGCGCTTTTCGGGAAACGCACGCACCTTCTGGCCTACGCAAGGCAAAGTCGATGAGCGCGGGATCTATCTGTCTTGCGGAAGCTCTCACAGGACGGAACTGCCTGACGAGAGCATAGACCTCGTTATCACTGACCCGCCGTTTTTTGACAACGTGCATTACTCCGAGCTGGCGGACTTCTTTTACGCCTGGCAGACTCTACACCCCCGAGGCTTCATCAACAATGCTCCAACAACCCGACAGAAGACAGAGGTGCAGGACACGGACGCACACAATTTTGCCGCGAAGCTTGGAGCGGTCTTTAAAGAATGCCGCCGCATCCTTCGACGCGATGGGCTCTTGATCTTTACTTATCATCATTCGCGTCCAGAGGGCTGGACATCATTGGTTGAAGCAGTTTTCGGGGCGGGATTTTCGGTTGTCAATGCGCATCCCGTCAAAGCAGAGATGTCTGTCGCCGCTCCCAAATCGCAGGCCAAGGAGCCGATTCAACTAGATATAGTGTTGGTGTGCCGGCCAAGAGAGCGAGATTCACGTATCCCTCGTGAGCCGTCCGAATGCGTAGCCGTGGCGGCGAGACGAGCGATTGAAAAGCTGTCCCGGCTTAGAGCCATCGGTCTGGACCTGTCGTTGAATGATTGCCGTATAACGGTGATAAGCCAGTTCGTCTCTTCGTTGGGTCCCTTATCTTCGTCCGAGTCTGCAGTCGATGCTGTAGTGACTCAACAGACGCGGTTGGAAGCAGAAGCTCAGCAAGCCCTCAAGAAGTTGAACTCGTTAGAAACCTCGAAGGCATTCGTAGGCGGTTCACAAGAGCAGCAGATGACACTAGGATATGGTCCAACTTCATAGCAACTGAGTCCAAGCAACGATCGACCATGGAATGTATCGAAACGCCAGAGTCATCAAGTATCGCTCGCTTTTGGTACGACGGAGTAAACCAAGTTCTCGTCATAGAATTCAAGAACGGTCGGATTTACAACTATTACGACGTGCCAGGGACCGTCTTTACGGAAATGCTCGCAGCATCGTCGAAGGGTCAGTTCTTCTTAGAGAACATACGGGAAGAGTACGACTACACGCGAGTTTGAACGTCAGAGCCGACGAGAGTCCCTTTGTGTTTTGTGTGATTTGCTCATCTACCTTCGTCTATCAAACAAATTCACGTTCGACACGCATCGCTCCTCGTGTAAGAATCCATTAGCGGAGTTGTTTGGAATCTCATGATACGAATGAAGCTGTTATCTGCCGGTAAGGCTTTGGCGCTGGGTTTATTCATTGCCATCGCCGCGGCCCTGGTTGTCTACCTCGTCTTTCGAAATAAGCACCCTCAGCCGGATCAGGCCCACCCTAAGCTGCAAGGAAAAGTCGTTGCCGTTTTTACCAACACTCATTACGCGCACGAGGTCAACGGACAAATCCGGTTCAACATAACCGCCGGCACCGACAAATCCTATCAGGACGGTACTCACGAACTCGAGCAAGTCAGACTCGAAGCCTACGGAACCACGGGTGATCGCCACGACGTCGTTACTTCTGACCAGGCGAAGGTCAGCGATCCCGCGGATCTCAGCAAGCTGGACGCCGAGTTCGTCTCAAATGTCGTCGTGCAGACTTCAGAAGGGCTGACCCTCAAGACAAGTTACTTGCATTACGATCAAGCTAAGAACACCGTCGATACGAAAGAACTCGTCGAGTTTGAAGGACGCAACTACGCCGGACACTCTACCGGAATGCTTGTCGAAGCAAATGACGAGCGCGCTCACTTGCTGAAAGACGTCAACGTGACTATCAAGCCTCAGGACGGAAACACGCGGGACGCGAAAGCCGATCAAGCGTCCGATCTAGCTTCCAGGGGCGGCCAACGCGAAGAGACGCCCGACGAGAGAGCTGCGCGCAAAGCTCGAAAACGCGCCCGCAAAGAGGCGCGGCGGCGCGACGGCCAGAACGTCACCAAGGACCTCGCTCAAGCCCAGCCCGTGCCGCAAGCGCCGTCGAACCCGCGAGGGAGACCGGCCGCTCCAGCGCCCGAGGCAAAGAAGCCGACGATGATCCGAAGCGACTCTGCCCTGCTCGAGAAGAAGGAACACAGGATCACTTTCGACGGCGGAGCGATCGTCACGCAGGGCACCGACGAGCTGCGAGCCGACCGCATGGTGAGCTACACCGACGCGACTAACCACCTGGAACGCGTTGAGGCGCGCGGCAACTCTTACCTGACGCAAGCAGAGAAGGCCGAGATCAAGTCGCCCAACATGGATTTCTTCTTCAATGAATCCCACCAACTCGCCCGCGCGGTTGCGACAGGCGGCGCTCACTCCCGCTCGCTGGGCCCGGAACCAGTTAGAGAAGCAAGCGCCGACAACATCGAAGCGATATTCATCCAGGGTCCTCGAGGAAGCGTAGTTGACACGCTAAGAGCCGGGCCGGGCGCGGTCATCAAGATGCACGCGCCCGCAGCCGCGAACACCAAGACCAATCCGGCCGAGCGCGAACTCGCCGCCGATGACGTGACGATGCAGTTCTTTCCTGACGGCCGCAACATCAAGCTCGCGGACGCGATTGGCAGCGCAGTAATGACCATCACTCCGATTCGCGCCGTGCGGGGCGCCGACAAGAAAACTATTCGCGCGCCTCGGATGAACGCGGTCTTTTTCGAAGAAGGCAATCGCGTGAAGACTTTCACTGCGACGGACGGGGTGAGGGTTGAGTTCGAAGCGCTGCTTGCGAACTCGCGTCCGCTTCGAGTGACGACCAGCAAATCGGCGAGAGCTGATTTCCTGGAGGACTCCCAGGACATAGATCACGTATCGCAGGATGGCAACTTCACATACATCGAAGGCGACCGGCACGGCCTCGCCGAACGAGCAATTTATGACGGCCAGAAAGAGATGCTGAACCTGCGGGGGAAGCGTCCGATGGTTTGGGACGCGAAAGGCCGAACGCAGGCTGACGAGATAGACTACGACCGGGAGCGAGACGAAACACATGCGCGAGGCGATGTGCGAACGACCTATTACAGCCGCGAATCTACTAACGACTCAACTCCGTTTAAGAACACGAAGTCGCCGATCTTCATCACCGCCGAGCGCGCCGACGCGCAAAACGAGGAAGGCGTCGCAGTCTACACGATCAACGCTCGAGGCTGGCAGGACGACAATTTTGTGAAAGCCGATCGGATTGAACTCTATCAAGAGGAAAAGCGCATGGTGGCGATCGGAAACGTAGAGAGCGCGCTCTATCAGGTCAAGCGTGAGACATCGCCCGGCAAACGCGAGGTCGTCCCCGGCTTCGCTACGGCTGAGCGGATGACCTACTCAGACACCGACCGGAAGGTTCATTACGAAGGCTCGGTTAAAGCCCGGCAAGGCACCGACCGTATCGACGCGTTAGCCGTGGACGTCTACCTGAAGCAAGAAGTGAACGAGCTTGATCATATGAATGCAGAAGGCAACGTCGTGTTAACCGAGCCCGGACGCCGCGGCGTCGGGGACAAACTCGCGTACACTTCCGACGATGGCCGCGCAGTTTTGACCGGCAGGACAGCGCGTGTTGATGATGTCGAAAAGGGTTCTACAATGGGCTCACAATTGACTTTCTATAGTCACGATGATAGGGTTTCCGTCGAGAATCAACAGGGCGCGGGCCGTGTTAAATCGATTCACCGTTTGACAAAGAGCAAGACAAATTGAAAGCACCACGATGGTAGAAGATGTGTCCGTGATCGAAAGTCCGGTCGGCGATGCCGAGGCTCAAACAAGACTCCCCTTACAACAAACAAGCGTTCTTGCCGCCGAGGGTTTGCGTAAGGCTTACCGCAAAAGAATCGTCGTCAATAACGTCTCCCTAGACATACGCCAGAACGAAATAGTCGGACTCCTGGGGCCCAACGGCGCGGGAAAGACGACGGTCTTCTACATGATCGTCGGACTCGAACGTCCCGATGCCGGGAAGATTTTCCTGGATATGAAAGACATCTCGCGGCTGCCGATGTACCTGCGCGCGCGCGACGGCATAAGCTACTTGCCGCAGGAAGCGTCGGTCTTTCGCAAGCTGACGGTGGAAGAGAACATTCTGCTGGTGCTGCAGACGCTGCCGCTCACCAAAGCGGAGCGCGCGCATCGGCTCGAGGTCTTGCTCGATGAGCTGGACATCGCTTACGTGCGCCACACGAAAGCGTATCAGCTTTCGGGAGGCGAGCGCCGGAGGACCGAGATCGCTCGCTGCCTTGTGATCGAACCGAGGTTCATCATGCTCGATGAGCCGTTCGCGGGAATCGATCCGATCGCGGTGATTGACATACAACAAATCTTACAAACGTTGCGCGATCGCGGCATCGGCGTATTGATAACCGATCACAATGTTCGAGAGACTCTGGCGATTACCGACAGAGCGTATATAATTAACGACGGGAAAATATTCCGCGCGGGAACGCCGGATGAGTTGACCCGCGATGAAGAAGTGAGAAGGGTTTACTTAGGAGAGAATTTCCGAATGTAGTCATTAGTCATCAGTCATTGGTCATTTGTCCTTGTCCTATCATTTTCTCAGCCAGGTTCAAACAAATGACTAATGATCAATGACGAATGACCAGCGGCAAATGAGCTATGTCGGTCAAGCCACATCTCAGCACCAGCCTTTCGCAGCGATTGGTTCTAACTCCGCAGATGCGGCAGCGGATCGAGCTATTGGCGATGACGAAGCTCGAGCTGGCGGATATGGTCCAGACCGAGCTCACCGCAAATCCCGTGCTCGACGAAGTGGCGCCGGGCGAGGGGATGGACGACAACTCTCCGTTGGCCGACGAGATCGCTGCGGTGGATGCGACAACGGCGGACATCAGCCAGCCGGGCGCATCTTCCTCCTCTGACGGCTCGACTGAGCGCGCCGCGCCAGAAATCAAATCGAACGAGCCGCTCTCGTTGAGCGACGCAACAAATCTTAGCAGCCTGGAACCTGCGCAGGTGGACGGAGAAGCCGAACCCGATCGCGAGCGCGATTCATTTCAGGAAGTAGACTTCGGCTCCACCTTCGAAGAGTATCTCGACCCCGGCTACAAGACACACGAATACGAGGCAAAGGACGACGTCTCGTTCGAGAACATGCTGACGCGTCGCCAGTCGCTTCGCGAGCAGCTCATCTGGCAGCTTCACCTGACGGAGAGTTCCGAGGCGGTGCTGGAAGCCGGTGAAGCGATCATCGGAAATCTCGACGAGAACACCGGCTTCCTGGACGCGACCGTTGAGGAGATCGCTGCGATGGGTCCGTGGGCGGTCGAGGTGGTTGAACAGGCGGTTCAGGTCGTTCAATGGCTGGACCCGGTCGGATGCGCCGCGCGTGACGTGCGAGAATCGCTCCTGATTCAACTTGCATATTACGGTTACGGTGACAGGCTGGCAGTTCGGATGGTTAGCGATCATCTTGATCACCTGCAGACTCACAAGCTGCCGGAGCTTGCCAAAACGCTCGGCGCGCCGCTCGAACACGTTATGGACGAGATGGAACTCATCAAAAAGCTCGATCCTAAACCGGGCCGCAAGTATTCCTCCGACGAGGCGCAGCCGGTGATCCCCGAAGTCACGATCGAGAAGGTGGACGATGATTACATCTTGCGCTTCGAAGACGACGGCATGCCGCACCTGCGAATCAACCGCACTTATCGCCAGATGATGGAGTCCAAGGAGTCGTCAAAGGAAACTCGCGACTACATCAAGGAACGGTTTCGATCGGCGGTCGATTTGTTGAAGAACATCGAGCACCGGCGTCAGACGATATACCGTGTCTGCCAGTCGATCGTGGATCGACAGCGTGACTTTCTCGATCATGGCATCGAGCACCTGAAGCCGATGATGCTCAAGGACGTAGCCGAAGACATCGGCATGCATCTCAGCACCGTCTCGCGCGTGGTCAATCGAAAGTATGTGAACACGCCGCAGGGTGTGTATGAACTGCGGCGCTTCTTCACCGAGGGGATGAGGAGCGATACCGGCGAGGATGTCTCGACGCGCGTGCTGAAGCTCCAGATCAAGAAGATGATAGAAGCCGAAGATCCCCACCACCCCATCACCGATGATGAAGTAGCTAAACGCCTGGCGAGGGGCGGCGTTAAGATGAGCCGCCGGACCGTTGCGAAGTATCGCGATCAGATGCGCATACCAGGCTCGCGTGAACGCCGCTCGATCGTTTAGATGTCAACCAAATCCGATTGCTGTTCGGATTCAAGTGACTTGCACTTATGTTTCTTTCCATTCCCCAAGTGCGAAAACCAACAAATCAAGAAAAGGGAGAAGAGTAGATGGAAATCGAGTTCACCGGCCGCCATATCGAAATAACACCGGCGGTCGAAAGCATGGTCCGCAAGGAACTCGGGAAGCTTGAACGAGTTCTTAATTCGGCGCCCATCAGAGCGCACGTAATAGTCTCCGCCGAAAAGCATCGCAAGCGAACAGAGATCGTCGTGCACTGGCGCGATATCGTTTTCACTGCGGTCGGCGAGAACACGGATGTCGCGCAGTCGGTGAGCACAGCGGCGGCGAAAGTTCATAAGCAGGGGCTTCGGCAAAAGGAGAAGTTTCACGCGAAGAAGCGCGGCCGCCAGCCCGCGAGCGCGATTGCGCCGGTGCCGGGAGGCACCATAGAAGCCGCGCCGGGCGCGCCTCGAATAGTTGCGCAGCGGCGCTACCGCGTGAAGCCGATGACACCCGAAGAAGCCGCAATAATGCTTTCCGATTCCGATGATCAGTTCATAGTCTTCCGCGACGCTGAAACTAATAGAGTCGGCGTGCTGTACAATCGCACCGATGGAAACTTCGGCCTGATCGAACCGTGAGCCCGGAGGTCAGAAGTCAGAGATCAGATGTCAGACGGTAGAACTCAGAAATCGCTGATCTCTGACTTCTGATCTCTGACTTCTGATCTCTGACTTCTGATCTCTTATGCCTGCTTCGGTTGTCATCATTACCGGCGTCTCGGGGTCGGGGATGTCCTCGGCGCTCAAAGCCTTTGAAGATCTCGGCTACTTCGCAATAGACAACCTTCCCGCCCAACTGATTCCGATCTTCGTACGGCTTTGCGACGAATCGAGAGAAATCGAGCGGACCGCGTTCGTGGTCGACGTTCGCTCGGGCGAGTTCCTCAGTTTGTTTCCGCGAATTCACCACGAGCTAAAACAAAAGGGTGTCAACGTCACGGTGTTGTTTCTGGAAGCGGACGATGAAGTTCTGCTGCGGCGCTACAGCGAGACGCGCCGGCCACACCCGCTGCCCGATCAGAATGTGCGCCAGGCTATAAGACAAGAGCGCGAGTTGCTTTCAGACATTCGCGACCTCGCGGACCACGTCATCGACACGTCGGAACACACGGTTCACACATTGCGCGACGTGATCAAAGATCGCTTCGCCGAAAAAGGGGGCGCGCACGACTTGAACGTCACGCTGACGTCTTTCGGCTTCAGGCACGGATCGCCGCGCGGATTGGACATGCTGTTCGACGTCAGGTTTCTTCCGAATCCCCACTTCATTCCCGAGCTGCGTCCGCTGACCGGGCGCGATTCCGCAGTTGTCGAGTACTTGCAATCCGAGAGCGAGGTCGAGGATACTATCGCGCGATTTGCTGATTTGCTTGCGTACTTGTTGCCGCGATTTCAGCGTGAAGGAAAGAGCTACCTGACGGTCGGCGTTGGGTGCACGGGCGGCCGTCACCGCTCGGTCATGGTCGCTGAAGCGATGAACTCGCGCCTGATCGAGCTGGGGTATCAGTCAAAAGTTCTTCACCGCGACATAGACAAAGATGATGAGAGGTATAAGACGTGATTCGTGATCGGCCATATAGGTCGCATAGGTCCTATTGCCAACCATCACGCATCACGTTTCAATTATGATAGGCGGAGTAATAGTCACACACGGACAATTGGCCAACGAGCTGGTCTCGGCGGCTGAGATGATCGTCGGCGAGATAAACCACGTGACCGCCGTTTCCATCGGCTGGCACGACGACGTTGAGGTCGCGCGCGAAGAGATCGAGCGCGCCGTTCGTCGAGTCGATGCCGGCAGCGGCGTCTTATTGCTTACCGACATGTTTGGCGGTACACCGACGAACATTGCCGCAAGCTATCTGGGGAGCGGGCAAGTGGAAGTGGTGACCGGTGTCAACCTGCCGATGGTAATCAAGCTGGCCGCTCAAGATAAGGAAGAGACGCTACTCGAGCTCGCGCGCAGGGTGCGCGACGAGGGGCAACAGCAAATCCATCTGGCCGGCGACATACTCGCGCCAAAGAAGAAGTGAACGGATCGAGAATCGAAAATCGAAGATCGAAGATTGCCGGGTACGTCTAAGACTGACGAATGATTTCCAAATCCCAGATTTCGAATTTCAAGTCTCAAATCTCAAATCAAGAACTCCCTAACGATCCTCAATCCTCAATCCTCGATCCTCAATTGTTGCGGATCTCCGACCTGCGCGTTTACTTCCACACCGACAACGGCCTCGTGCAGGCTGTCGATGGCGTGAGCTTGCAGATTACCGCCGGCGAGACTCTGGGGTTGGTCGGCGAGAGCGGATGTGGCAAGTCGGTCACCGCTTATTCGATTCTCAAGCTTCTGCCCGTTCCGCCGGCCGAGTACGCAGGCGGCGAGATAAATTTTCGCGGCGAGAACCTGCTGGCGCTCAGCGAAAGAGCGATGCGCCGCGTCCGCGGCAACTTGATCTCGATGATCTTTCAGGAGCCGATGTCGTCGCTCAATCCGATAATGTCGATTGGAGCGCAGATCACCGAAGCGATTCGCGAGCACCGGAAAGCGCCGAGACGCGAGTCGCGTGAGATCGCTATCGATATGTTACGCCGCGTCCGCATACCCTCACCGGAAACTCGTTTTCATGAATATCCGCATCAACTGTCGGGCGGGATGAAGCAACGAGCAATGATCGCGATGGCCCTCGTGTGCCGGCCGTCGTTGTTGATCGCTGACGAGCCCACAACCGCGCTGGACGTGACGATTCAGGCGCAGATCCTCGAGCTCTTGAATGAGCTTCAGCGCGAGCTGAATATGTCCGTGATCCTGATCACTCACGACCTCGGAGTGGTTGCCGAAACCTGCGATCGAGTAGCGGTGATGTACGCGGGCAAGATAGTCGAGTCGGCGCAAGTAGCATCGCTGTTCGAGACTCCGAAGCATCCATACACGCACGGGTTGTTTCGCTCGCTCCCGACGCTGACCGAGAAGAAGAAGCAGCTTGCGGTAATTCCCGGCGCAGTGCCGAGCCCGCTCGATTTTCCCTCGGGCTGCCGGTTTCGTACACGTTGTTCGTTTGTGCAGGAAATCTGCAAGCAAGAACCAGTTCTGCGCGAAATCGCGCCCAATCACTTCGCGGCATGTCATTTTGCCGAAGAAGTGGGAAATCTGGCTCGCGGATCAGTATGAAAAACAGAAGGCAGAATGCAGAAGGCGGAAGGCAGAATTCACAATGCCCCAAGGCATCGCCGCGTCTGCCTTCTGACTTCTGACTTCTGACTTCTGACCTCTGGTCTTATGGAAGATATCCTAATCGTCGAAAACCTCGTGAAGCACTACCCGATTCGAAAGGGTGTTGTGCCGAAGACCGTCGGCTACGTGCGGGCAGTTGACGGCGTATCCTTTTCAATCCCGCGAGGAAAAACGCTCAGTCTCGTAGGCGAGTCCGGTTGCGGCAAGACCACGACTGGGCGCGCGATTCTGAGATTGGTCGAGCCGACTTCAGGGCGAGTGATCTTCGACGGGCGCGATGTGTTCTCGCTCGGCGAGCGCGAGATGCGCAGGCTGCGTCGCGAGATGCAGATCATTTTTCAAGACCCGTACGGCTCGCTAAATCCCCGAATGACTGTTGGCGCGATGCTCGAAGAGCCAATTCTCGTGCACGGAATCGGTCTCGACAAAGAGAGCAACGATGATTCAAGCGATCAACCCAAGGCGTCAGCTCTCACTTCCCGGCGGCGGCGGGCCCGGCAACGGGTTGCGGAGCTTCTAAATCTGGTAGGGCTCTCGCCGGAGCACACAAGCCGCTACCCTCATGAGTTTTCAGGCGGACAGCGTCAGCGGCTCGGCATCGCGCGCGCTCTTGCGCTGCAACCCAAGCTCATAGTCTGCGACGAAGCCGTGTCCGCCCTCGACGTTTCGATCCAGGCACAGATCCTCAACCTCCTTCGCGAGCTCCAGGATCAGTTCGATCTCACCTATCTTTTCATCGCGCACGACCTCGCGGTAGTGAAGCATATCTCCGATAGGATCGCAGTGATGTATCTGGGCGAGATAGTCGAAGAAGCCGACACTGACGAGATGTTCGCGAGACCCCTGCATCCTTACACACAAGCGCTGTTGTCTTCGATTCCGATCCCGGTGCCTCGCGGGAAACGAGAGCGAGTTCGACTCGAAGGAGATGTTCCGACCCCGATCGATCCGCCGGCAGGTTGCCGGTTTCACACGCGCTGCCCGATCGCAATCGACGAATGCAAACTTGCCAAGCCGCCGCTGATAGAAATCGGCACGGGCCATCGCGTCGCGTGCATACGCACTGACGTGTCGGCGGACCTTGCGCCAAAGATCAGGTGATTAGTGAAGGAGCCTCGCAGCCGAGCTCAGCGCTCGACTGCAGCTTCGCGAGCGGCCTCGACTTCTGCGGCGTCGTCATCCTGCACACGAGTGAAGCTGCCGCTGTTTCGCGATCCTACGGCGGGGTGGCTTCCCGAGTGGTGGTTATGATTGTAGCGGCTGTCGGTCTTGGTGATCTCGTCGATGTGCGAGTCAAGCTCGATGAATTGATCGGCGACGTCGATCAGCCGCGGACTGGTGTTGCTGCGAAACCCAGCCAGCTCGACGCGCACGCCTTTGTAGGCAACGGCGTTTATTGCGTAAGCGAAGTCTTCATCGCCTGAGACCAGCACGGCGGTGTCGTACTTGTCGGCAAGCGAAAGCATATCGACCGCGATCTCGACGTCGAGGTTGGCTTTCTTGGTGCCGTCGGCAAAGGTCTTCAATTCCTTCTCGACTACTCGATAGCCGTTCCTGCGCATCCAGAGAAGAAAGCCTTGTTGCCGCTCAGCTTTCTCGTCGACCCCTGTGTAGAAGAACGCTCGCAGAAGCGGAGAATCGCCGCGAAGAAAATTCAGAAACTTCGCATAGTCAATCTCGACTCCAACCGATCTTGCAGCATGAAATAGATTATTACCGTCGATGAAAATCGTTATCTTTCCCCTCATAAATCCTCTTTGATCCTTGCATTTATTAAAATCAAATCCCTCGTATGTCTAACATACGGCTTCGAGAGGTTGCAAGGCGGGCGCCAGGTGGAATGTATCGTGAAGAGCCGATCAGGGTATCTGATCGAAGGTCTGTATCACTGCATGAGCGTTGGCGGCTTGACTGTGATTACCCGGCCGAACGCACAACAACGTCTCGAATCCAGCGTCGGCGGCGGCGTCCAGTTCCGCAGTCACATCCGACACGAAGACTATCTCGCGCGGCGGCACCTTGAGCTCGGATGCGATGCGCCTGTAACTTTCGATTTCTCTCTTGGCCCCAATGGTTGTGTCGAAGAAGCTGCTGATAAACGGGGTCAGGTCGCCCGCTTCGGTGTGAGCAAACAGCAGCTTCTGCGCGAGCATACTCCCGGAAGAGTAAATGCAAATCGCTTTTCCTTGTTGCTGCCATCTTGCGAACGCGCGCGGGACGTCTTCAAAGGCCTGGCTATGCAAATCGCCGGAGTTGTACCCGTTGCTCCAAATCCTTCCTTGAATTGATTTCAACGCGGTGGTCTTTCGATCGCGATCCATCAGCCAATGGACGTAAGCTACGATGCTGTCTATTGAGATGTGTTCATCGGGCCGCTCGATCAACGGCGGATTAAGGCCGCTCCGAGCGTCCTCCGCGTTCTCTTCAAGCGTACTGCGGACGCGGGATCGGCTTGCCCTCGGCGCGTGCGGCTTCGATCCAGGCTTCCTTTGCGATTTGCACTTCTTTCAGAGCCTCTTCGGGCGTGTCGCCGAATGCCGAACACGCTTCCAAGTCGGGGATATCCGCGATGTATCCAGCGTCGTCTTCACTGTAGAAAATGTTGATGTGATAGTCCTTCATGATCCTTCTCCGATCTTTAGATTATACCGCTCCACGATCTTTAGGAACTGTCGAATCTGATAAGGCTTCGCCTTACCGCCGACTTCTTGCAGGTTAACTAGTTTTCGCATAACCCGTCTCGGCGGCAAGCGTTCGTACTCGCGAAGCAAGACTCTTATCAAGAAACTGTTCGCGAAAAACAAACTCAGGATAAATGCTAAGCCGCTCTATCAACTCAAAGCCTTCAACTGCTGTTCGCTCAGCGAGCCGCTCGATGTGCGGCCACGGCTTTTCGGGATTGATGAAGTCCGGAGTCAACGGCGAAATTCCACCCCAGTCGTTTATGCCAGCTCTGAGAAGAAACGGATAATCGTCGTCCGAAAGATTTGGCGGGGCTTGTACGTTCATCTCTCCAAGCACCAGCCGCGCGACCGCAATCGTGCGAGCGTGATCCATCTGGCTCGGCTCCGGGTGATCGCGCATCGGAATCTCTGGCTTCGCTCGGAAATTCTGAATGATCACTTCTTGAATGTGACCGTAGCGTTCGTGCAGCTCGCGTATCGCGAACAGCGAATCGACTCGCTCGTCGAGCGTCTCGCCGATGCCGATCAGGATTCCGGTCGTGAAAGGGATCTTCAACCGGCCGGCTTCTTCGATAGTCTTCAGTCGAAGCGAAGGCGGCTTGTCCGGCGCGTTGTCGTGAGGCATGCCTGGCAGCGTCAGCCTGTCGCTTGTGCTTTCAAGCATGAGTCCCATGCTCGGATTGAACTGGCGAAGCGTCTCGAGATCCTTGCGCCCCATCAAGCCGGGATTCGCGTGCGGCAGCAATCCGGTCTCATTCAACACACGCTCGCACATCTCGGCCAGATAAGAGAGCGTCGTTCGATGGCCGAGCCGGGCAAGCGTTTCGCGCATCTCGGGAAAGATTGCTTCGGGGCGATCACCTAAACTGAAGAGAGCTTCCTTACAACCGAGTCGCGCGCCGGCTTCCGCGACTCCGAGCACTTCATCGGGAGTCATCGTTCGAGCACCTGCCTGGCCCGGATCTTTGCGAAATATACAGTAGCCGCAATAGTCGCGGCATAGGTTTGTGAGCGGGATGAAAACCTTCTTCGAATAAGTGACGCGACGACCGTTAACTCGATTCCGCAACTTGGCCGCCGCGGCCATCAGCGAGTCAAGCTCGTCGCCTTCACGCGCTCGAATGAGCGTTGAAGCGCTTTCGCGAGTAATCACGCCTTCACGCATAGCGGCCAGGGCGTCACCGAATCCAGCCGAAGATGTTGAGGTTAGCACTTGCATCGGGTGGAATGCCTCTGCGTAGCAAGTCGGCAACTTCTTCTTTTCGTAAGAAGAATTCTCAGCATGCTCTCGCCGGCGCCGGCTTAGACTTCCGGACGATCACAGGTCAGGAAGGGTGGCTTGCCCCCGCCCGATTAGCTCACAAATGAAAGCGGCGGGGGCAAGCCACCCTTCCCGACCTGCAATTCCCATCACCGCCCTTGTCCTTCGCGACGTTGATCTACACAAGCGTCGGATTGAATCGCCGAGACGCCAAGGAGCGCACGCTACTTTCTAAACCTCGGGATCACCTCTTCAGCGAAACGGCGAATCGAGTCGTGATTGAACGGCGCGTTAGCGATCGGAATGAAATGAGTGACTCCCACATCTATGAACTGCGCGATCCGATCTTGCACTTCCGCAGGCGAGCCGACGAGCGCGCCAAGCGCGTATTGTTCAGGCGTTACTCCGAACTGCGCCGACCATCGCCGCAGCAACTCGTCTTTCTGTTCGCGGGAATCCGTTACGAGAGATGCGCCCGCCCACGATACTTCAATCTCATCGAAGCTGCGACCCACGGCTGAGCAGTGTTCTTTCAGCACCTCGATCTTATGCCGGAAGACTTCGGGTGAACCGAAGGTGTTCCATTGATCGGCGTGCTTTGCGACAACTCGCAGCATCAGCTTCTCGCCCGAGCCGCCGATCATGATAGGCGGGCGCGGCTGCTGCAACGGCTTCGGCTCGCAGTAAGCGTCTTTCAGTTGATAGTAGCGGCCCTCGAATGTGACCTGCTTCTCGCTCCAGAGACGCTTGATGATTTCGGCCGCTTCGTCCAGACGGCGGATGCGCTCTGCGGTTGTGTAAAACGGAATGCCGTAAGCGTTGTGCTCCTGTTCAAACCACGCACCGCCGAGTCCCATTATCAACCGGCCGCCGCTTGCGTGGTCCAGAGTCGCAGCCATCTTTGCAAGGACCGCAGGATGGCGATATGTGTTCCCCGTCACAAGCACGCCCGCTTGTACTCGCGAAGTCTGAGCGGCGAGCGCCGCAAGCGAAACCCATCCTTCAAAGCAAGGGCCGGAAGGATCGCTGAGTATCGCGAAGAAGTGGTCGAACACCCACGCCGTGTCGTAGCCAAGCGCATCGATCAGCTTCCACGTATCACGAAGCTCCGGCCAGGTTGTGTTCTGAGGCGCGGCTTGCACGCCGAATCGAATTTTCTTTGTCATCTGTTTGTCTCCTTATCAGCGGGCGCCCACCGCTTGAATCTCGTGGGTGTGATCTTGATCATCGGCCGCTCGTCGATTCTCATCGACCGGTATTGCGGATACTTCTCGCGAAGCAGCTCAACAGCCCGCGCGTGCTCCTGGGCTTCCTCACTCGCCTCTTCGCTCGGCTCCTGAGCCTTTTCGATAATCTCGGCTATGCCGATTATCAGCACATATGCCAGCTTGCTCCAGTCCTCGGAGTAGTCATCGATCACAAGCGCAACTTGCGAGTTTCGTTCGATGTTTCGCACGCGCTTGAGCGAGGAGGCGGCAACGCTCTTCGGCTTCTCATCGATTGGCGAATATATGTGTTCGCCGTCGAATACATAGCAAAGCGGAATGACCGCCGGCTGAAGATCTTCGCCGGCCGTGGCAAGCCGCGCGACTCGATGGTTGATTATGAACTGTCGTGTGCCGTCGTCGATATCCAATGGCATAGTGGTAATGATGGTGAGCGGGCGTTCACACATCACTCTTTACCTCGAAATCTCTATCAACTGCTCCATCAACCTGAGCATATCCTCGATGCTCGCCGACGGATCGAATCCAATAGCAGGCGGCGATTGGATCAAGTGAGTGACGCCCAAGTCGCGCAAGCGGCGCGTGTCTTCGCGCACTTCATCAAGCGTGCCCATCATCGGACTGCGCTGTGGGCCAGGCGAGTTCTTGAACACCATAGTGAAAGCTCGCAGCACGACTTCCATGTCCGTTCGACCTGCGCTCACATTCGTCTGTCGGAATTGGCTTATCATTCCTTCGAGCCATTCGAAGCTGGGAACTCCCGCCGGGTTCCAACCATTCCCAAACTTCGCCGCGCGATCGAAAGTGAACTGTCCAAAGCCGGCAACGTAGATTGGCGGGTATGGCTTCTGAACCGGCTTCGGCCCGATCTTGGATTCGGGAATGTGATAAAACTCGCCGTCGAACTTTACAGGCTCGTGTGTCCACACCTCGATCATCGCCTGGAGAAATTCGTCACAGCGCGCGCCTCGCCGCTCGAACGGAGTACCAACGGCTTCGAACTCATCACGCGACCACCCGACGCCCACGCCCAACAACGCGCGCCCACCCGAGAGCACGTCCAGCGTGGCGATTCGTCGCGCAAGCTGAATCGGCGTGTGATAAGGCAGCACAAGCACGCTCGTGCCGAGCTGCAGCTTCTTAGTATGAGCCGCTACAAAAGTCAGCGTCTCGATCGGATCGAGGACAATTTGATAAGTTTCAGGCAAGCTGCCATCCGGCGACGCCGGATACGGCTCCTGCGGATTGAGCGGCCACAGCAGACGCTCGAGCACCCACGCTGAATCGTAGCCCAGTTCTTCTGCGTGCCGGGCTACCTTGATCAGATTTTCCGGTGAAGCTGTCGGACCCAATTGCGGAAGCGATATGCCGACTTTCATCTTCGAGTCACCCCCAATTTGACGTTTAGTTCACGATATAGAGCCTAGGCGCGTCAAGTCAACGCGCGATGGTGTCCTGGCTTCAACTCTCCGCGTTATCTCGGCGTCCTCTGCGCCTCGGCGGTGAGGTCTTTCCACCAGCTTTCACCGCCAGGCTCAGAGAACGCGAAGGTTGCGCAGAGAATGATTCAAACCAGGACACCACCCAACGCACAAGACGCAAAGAGGCCGCGCCGTTGCACAATCGAAGGGCATCCTCATTGAGTTGACGTTTGGATTATGTTAAAAACTAAACACAGCATTTCAAGAGGGAGAAGGGACATGCTCAGAAGATTTCCGTTGTTTGCGATCTTCATCCTTCTTTACACTCTTCTTTACACCTTTGGCCTTCACACCCCCGGCGCTTTCGCTCAAAGCACAGGCTCAGCACCTCGGTCATCGAATACCAAGCCCCATATTCACAAGGATGACGATCAGGAAGTAACTCTTCCGGAAGACATGCGAATCAAGATGGCTATTGCTCGCGAGGAGAGCGAGTATAAGAAGACGCTGGAAGATGTCGAGAAGCTGAGCGGCTTGTCCGAAGAAATCGCCAAGGGCTACGTCGAGCGCAAGCAGCTTTCGGCTGATGACATGAAAAAGCTCGGCACGATTGAGAAGCTCGCCAAACGAGTGTTGAATCACGCCGGCGGAGAAGAAGTCGGTGACAAATCCGGTTCCGTTGAACACCTCGCGCTTGCCGATGCTATCGATAAACTTCACTCTGCTGCCGCTAACATCAAGAAGGACATGAAGGCCGAGACTCGCTTCGTAGTTTCAGCAACTGTCATCGCCAACTCGAACGAAGTAATTAACCTCACGCGTCTGATACGACACACACAAAAGGCAGATTGATGCTTACTGCCAGAGCCAACCTGTTTATTGCCGAGCGAAGGTTACTCGCAATCTTCCTTGCGAGTTTATTATCGCTTCTCCTCGTCTCGCCCTCTTTGCCCGCAGATCGCAGCGAGGACAAGAAGACCAGGCGCGACGACTCGCAACGCAGCGATGATGACACCGTCAAGCTCCATTCAGATCTGGTTGTGGTGAACTTGATTGTGACCGATGCCAATGGTCAATACGCGCACGGTCTCGCGGTCAAGGACTTCAGCGTGATCGAAGACGGCGCCGCGCAGACAGTCAACGCTCTCATTTCGGAAGAAGCTCCCTTCGCCGCGGCCATACTCATCGATATGAGCGGGAGCATGGATTACAAGTTCGGACTGGTGCGCGCTGCCGCTGCTTCCTTCATAGACCATATACGCGATAACGATCAGGTTGCGGTCTACGGGTTTAATAACAAGATCAAAATGTTTCAGGATTTCTCGGACCTGCACGACATTTCAGAATATGTCTGGGACGCCAAAGCTGAGGACATGACTCGGCTCTACGACTGCGCGGATGAAGCGATCGTGGCGCTGGAGAAACGCCCCGAGAAGCGCAGGGCCATTCTGTTGATCTCCGACGGCTGGGACACAAGTAGTCAGAAAGCGACGTTTGATTCGGTGATGAAGAAGTCGCTCGCCGATGGAGTAACGATCTACACGATCGATCTGATTGATGACGGCGCGCGGATGGGCAGCAGCAGCGATATTGCCGGCTTAAGGCGCGGACAAAACGAGATGAAGGAATTCGCTTCGCAGACCGGCGGCCGATACGTTCACTCGCCGCAAGGTGACAAACTCGAAGAAGCATTTATCAACATCGTTGAAGAGCTAAGAAATCAATACACGCTCACCTATTACTCCTCGAATCAAAAGCGGGACGGCCGCTGGCGCAAATTGAATGTAAGCGCATCGCGTCCCGGACTGATGACTCGCAGTCGCAAAGGCTACTGGGCGCCGAAGTCCTAGTATCAGTCATCTGATTTCGTTGAACACCTGTAGGGGCGGCCCTCCGTGGCCGCCCCTCTTTCGAATTGCATGTGTCTCCCCACGAGGGGCGGCCACGGAGGGCCGCCCCTACAGGTTAGATTGGCGGTGTGTTCATCTGCTACAATCGCCAATCTCGCGAAGGAGAACAAATGGGTGAATCGGGAGCAGCGATGAGCGGCAGCGGGGAACAACTCTTCGAGGCATTCTTAAACCGGCACGATGATGAGACGTGGCGCGAAATCATTCGCGAGCTCAAGCCTTTTATTCACGAGGTCGATCGGACAGCGACCGAGATATGGTTCTACTTTTTTCCGCTGGCGCTATTAAGAGGATTGCAACAAGCTGAGGATCCCGAACAAACCGCGCGCAAGCTCTCGCTCTACGGAAACTACTTCCTAAAGGATCAGATCGACAGCTCGCACTATTTTCTTTATGGGGATCGCTATTGGCCGCAAGTCAAGGCCGCGGTCTCGGAGCTTGCGGCTTCAACAAGCGCGCCTGCAAGTCTGGACCTCGCGAGCCTGGTTCGCCGCGTCGCCTCTGACGTCGCCGGAAAAGCACGGGACGCTGAGTCGCTCGTCGTCGGTATCACCGCCGTCGCGTTTATGACTCTGCAGCAAGTTGGAGCAGAAGCCTTCAAGTCATCTGCTGGTGCTATTCGCAAATCATCCAACCAGTCATCGGGCAAATCGCCGGTGCAAATTCTGACTGAACGCGCTCGCGATGATAGTCAGGGACTATTGAGTCTCTTCCGTCCGGATAAGATTTTCACAATCTCATTTGACGAGACTGATTCGAGCGCGAAGTTCAAACTGATTAACACTCAACACCTGACGACGGCGGCCGCCAACGACAAGCGCGATTATCATTCGCGTGAGCCGCGCTGCATAGTCGGAGAAGGACCTATTCCCGTTCAATGCCGCACGGCGTCTTGCGGCACGTGCTGGGTCGGCGTGCTCAGCGGCGCAGAGAAACTGTCGGAAGTCGCCGGACTCGAGTGGCGAAGGATCAAGGAGTTTGGCTACATCGATACCGACGAGCCGCGACCGATCATAAGGCTCGCGTGTCAGGCGCAAGCCTACGGCAATGTTTCGATCGTGATCCCGCCCTGGAACGGAGTATTCGGCAAATTCATCCGCGGCGAAAAGAGCATGCTTGAAGAGGAATTGGAACGGTTATAGCCGGGATGCAGCGGATAGAGCGATAGAGAAGCTCGCTCAATTGCGACGCTGACAATTCCCCATCTCGAGCCAATGTTTCTTCTAACGAAGCCAAACGAAGCACAAGTTCGGCAGTTTCTCTCCTCGCAAAAGGATCAACCTTTTTCTTATCCAGACTCTGACATCACAGCGGGTCTGTCGCCGCGGGGTTATACGCGGGACCACAACCGCATCAAACTGGGCGACGGAGCGGATGTCTTCCAAAAAGCCGTTGCAGCGCTCAGACGCTGGGAGATGTTTAACGTCGGCTGGCTGCAGCTCTGCTGGCCCGACGCGCCGATTGAGATCGGTACTACAGTAGCTGTGCTCGCCGATCTTCGCTGCTGTTGGTCATTGAACGCTTGCCGAATCGCACGAGTGTTTGACGAAGACAGAGACGTGCGACGATACGGCTTCGCGTATGGCACTCTTCCCGAGCACGTAGAACGCGGGCAGGAGTCGTTCATCGTCGAGCGGCACAGCAGTGATGATTCAGTGTGGTACGACCTCTCGGCTTATTCGAGGCCGAATCAACTGCTCGCGAGGCTTGGTTATCCGGTCACTCGCGCGCTGCAAAAGCGATTCGCGCGCGACTCGATGCAAGCGATGCTTCGAAGTAGCGCACGCTGCTAGCTTGCGGAGGCGACTTCGCAAGCTGGCAGCGTGCGCTACGGCGGACATATAATCCTCACTCGCCGTCATCAGTGGAATCCCATCAAGCTGAACAGGAGAACAGCAATGCTAAGAAGTCGCGCGCTCGTAATGTTATGCGTATCACTGATCGGTTATGCGCCGGTGTTCGCCCAGGAGCCGGGCGACATCAACGCGAAGATACGAAAAGAGGAGACTGAGAACTCCCAGATCATGCGGACCATGCACTTCCTGACGGACGTCTACGGTCCGCGGCTGACTGGCTCGCCCAGTCTCAAGGCGGCGGGCGAATGGGCAATCAAACAGATGACCGCGTGGGGATTCGAGAACGGCCACCTCGAAGGGTGGGACTTCGCACATCCCGGCTGGAGCAACGAGCGCTTCTCCGGCTTTATCACGTCGCCGGTCAAGGAGACGCTGACCTGCGAAGTGCTCTCGTGGACCCCGGGAACCAACGGCCCGGTTACGGCGCAGGCTTATCAGATGATCCTTCCCGAGAAGCCGACTCGGGAAGAATTCACGGCGTACATCGCGACGCAGAAGGACAAAGTCAAAGGCAAGATCGTGCTTGCGGGCAAGCATCAGATCGTGGCCGTGAATCTCACACCGCCGCCGCGCCGCATGGACGACAAGCAGGTAAAGGAACGTTACGACCCTAACAATCCAAATGCCGGTCAGTTCCGAGGAGGCGGTCCGCAGCAGCCGGCAGATCCAACCAAATTGACTCCGCGCCAGATAGATGAACAGCTCGATCAATTCCTGATAACAGGCGGCGCGCTTATTCGAGTCAACGACGCGGGCCGCGAGCATCGGCAAATTCGCGCGTTCAACAATCGCACCTTCGATGCGGCCAAGGCTCTGCCAACCGTGGTGATGAGCAATGAAGATTACGGCCGCATCTCGCGCATCCTGGCCGACGGAACACCTGTCGAGCTTGAGTTCAACATCGTCAATCGCTGGTACCCCGAAGGCAAGACAGCTTACAACACGATCGCCGAGATTCCGGGGACCGACAAGAAAGACGAGGTAGTGATGCTCGGCGGGCATCTGGATTCGTGGCACGCGGCCACCGGCGCGACCGACAACGCGATCGGCTGCGCGGTGATGATGGAAGCAGCGCGCATACTGAAAGCGATTGGCGTCAAGCCTCGCCGCACGATTCGCGTAGCGCTCTGGAGCGGCGAGGAAGAAGGATTACTCGGCTCGCAGGCCTATGTGAAAGAGCACTTCGGATCGTTTGAAGAGCCGAAGCCTGACTACTCGAAATTCGCCGGTTACTTCAACATCGACTCGGGCACCGGGCGCGCGCGTGGGGCAGGCGTGTTCGGCCCACCCGAAGCGGCCGCCGTCGTGCGAGCCGCCCTGGCTCCGTTTGAAGATATCGGTGTGATGGGAGCGATAGCTACGCAAGGCCGGGCGCTCGGCGGCACTGACAGCACTTCCTTCAGCCAGGCTGGGCTCGCGGGAATCGGAATGAACCAGGACCCGATCGAATACTTTAGTGCCACATGGCACACGAACCTGGACACCTACGAACGCATCATCGAAGACGACGCGAAGAAGTCGGCGATGGCTATTGCCGCTGCGGTTTTTGCGCTTGCAATGCGTGATGAGCCGTTGCCGCGCTTCACTAAGGAGAATATGCCGCCGCTTCCACCGAAGCCCGGAACGTCAACGCCACCGGCTCCGCAACCTCAACCGAAGCCGGCGAACAAATCGAATTAGTTCATAGTTCAGAGTTCAGAGTTCAGGGTTCAGGGTTTGAGGTTGGTCAGCACACGCTTGAACTTCGAAGCCCTGAACCCTGAACCCTAAACGCAGAACCATTATTTCGCGGAGCGAAAACAATGAGTGAGATCAAACGAATAAAAGACCAGCTCAGGCGAGCGTTCGAAGGCGAAGCGTGGCACGGCCCATCGGTCTTTGAAGTGCTTGCGGGTATCATGGCCGAGCAAGCTGCGGCGCATCCGGTGAGCGGCGCGCACAGCATCTGGGAAATTGCGCTTCACATCGGTGCCTGGGAACGAATCGCGCGCAAGCGAATCGAGGAGTGGATTCCCATGGAAGCCACGCCCGAAGAAGATTGGCCGCCCGTCGGCGAGACTACCGAGCACGCATGGAAAAATGCTTTGAACACGCTGAAGCTCAACCATGCGGCCTTGCAGGAAGTGATCGCCCGCCTCGATGAAGCGCGACTGCAAGAAATCGTTCCGGGTACGCGGTACTCCGTGTATTTTCTATTACACGGCGTGATTCAGCACGATCTTTATCACGCCGGGCAGATTGCGCTGCTTAAGAAGGCTGCGAACCCCGACAGGTGAAACAGCCGGCAAAAAGGAGTCATCATGAATCGCGTAGCTCTTGTGTTGTTACTCGCGGCGGCGCAGACGCTGCTGGCGCAAACACCCGCGGCCTACCGAATTACTCATACCTACACGCTCGGTGGCGACGGTAGCTGGGACTACGTCGTACCCGATCCGCCAAACCATCGCTTGTTCATCGGCCGTCAAAACCGAGTGATGGTCGTGGACTCCAACGACGGGAAATTGCTCGGCGAAGTCACCGGCATCAACGGAGCGCACGGAGTAGCGGTGGTCGATCGCACCGGGCATGGATTCGCCACATCCGGCAATGACGCTTCCGTGGTGATGTTCGACCTCAAGACATTCAAAGTGCTGGGGCGCATTCCCGCGGCCGAAGACGCCGACGCCGTTATCTATGATCCGGTCTCGAACCTTGTGTTCACGTTTAACGGCGATGCGCACTCGTCCACCGTCATCGATCCGCGCGAGGGAAAGCTGGTGACGAACATTCCGCTCGGCGGGAAACCTGAGTATGGCGTGTCAGCAGGCGACGGAAAGGTCTACGCGAATATCGTCGACAACGGCGAAGTGGTGGAGATCGATACGAAGAAGCTCAGTGTGACTCGCCGATGGTCGACCGCACCGGGCAAACAACCTGTGTCGATGGCAATCGACGTCAAGCACCACCGGCTATTCAGCGGCTGTCGCAGCGGGGTGATGGCCATCTCCGACTACCAGTCCGGCAACGTGGTTGCGACTGCGCCGATAGGCGCCGGTGTAGATGGCGCCGCGTTCGATCCCGCCACAGGAGACGCGTTCGCTTCAAACGCGGATGGAACGCTCACGGTGATTCATCAGGACGATCCTGACAAGTATCACGTCATCGAGAACGTGCAGACCGCG
>JADGNW010000340.1 GCA_017883315.1 Blastocatellia bacterium
TGCGAAGCCGTGCCGGCGAAGAACGTCCGCTCGGTCAGGCTGAAGGTGTTGACGGGATCGCCTGCCAGACGCCCGGCGTAGGCCATCGAGGGAAACATAGTCGTGCCGTTTGAGATGGTGTAGCCCATGGCCATGTTGCCGGCGCGGTCGACCGCCAAGCTGGGCATGAAGCGATGGTTGGTATTGGCGCCGTCCGGGTCCCACGTCGAGGCTTGGGGAATCGCCGCGGCGACAGTGCCGCCGGTGACGTTCACCTGATACCAGCGTGGCGCGGCGAAGCCCGAGGTGTTTGCCCTGCGAACGGTGTGCGGCAGCCACAACGACTCGGTGCCGCCGAAGTTCGTGTATTGGTTCTGCACCATAGCCCTGATCTGCAGAACGTCAAGCAGTGTCGCTGTTCCCGGCTGAGGCGCGTTGGCGACTGCAGCGTTGGGCCAGCTCGTCGCCGCGATCGGGGTGTCGGGTCCGGTCAACGTCGACAGCGAGATGCTGTTCCAGTCGACGTGGAACTTGTAGACCGTCAACGCATTGGTGAAGAGCCAGGTTGAGACGAACATGTTCGGCCGGCCGGCTGGCGGCGTGCCGGCCTGCAGGCGCGCATTGCTGGGGATGAGGGTGAAGTCGCCCCCGCCGACGTCGAAGGAGACAATCTTGACCGTTGGGCTGCCGGCGTACATCTGGGCCTTGTTGAACGCCCACAGGCGGACACCCTTGAACGTCGAGCCGGCTCCGAACGAGAAGAGGTTCGACGACATGTAGAGACCGTCCGGCCAGATGCCGAACTTCGGATAGTCGTTGAGGTTGTCGCTGATCTGGATGGAGTAAAAGTTCCAGCCGCCGGTCAGCGGGTTGCCGTTCTTGGAGACGGCGAAGGCTTGGAACGCCGGCGCGAGGACATTGCCGTTGACGTCGGTTAGGAATGCGAAGTCGGTGATGATCCAGCGGTCCTCGAAGGTATCGTAGAGGACCACCGGATCGCCGAAGTTGTTCGTGTCGCACAGGTTGCCGAAGTTTCCCTGGCTCATGAGGGTGTTGAAGGTGAAAGCGGCCTCCTGGAATCCATCGGACTTCCGGAATATGCCGATCGACGTGTTGACGGTCTGGATGTAGTAAGTCGGACCGACGTCGCCGTTGGTGTCGGGCGGGCTGCCAGCACCCCAGTTGAAGCGGTCGAGACCTTCGTAGACGGCGTTTGGCGGCGGCGCCGGCGCAAGCGGCACGGCGGGAGCGCTCGGCTCGGGCGTGGGCGTCAAGCTCGGAAGGGTGATCGGGGTGTGGTCGGGCGGCTCGAGCTCTTCTCGCTCGCCCTCGATCGGCTTCGTCCGCGGCAGTGTGCGCAGGTCGATATTAGTACCCCCAGCACGCTTCATCGCAAGCTCGGTCGGCTTTCCAAAGGAGACCTGACCAGGGTTGGTGCTAACCAGGTCCTGTTGCGCCAACGCGCTGCCGAGCATCGCTGCGATCATCCCTGTGATGATAAGTACAATGGAAATGCGTCTGCGATCGGTCATTCTCTTGGTCATTTTATTCGGTCATCCTTTGGTTGAAAGTAACGATTGCAATGACAGTCGACTTTCTACGATGCCGCGGCTAATCGGTAACAGAGCTTCGCCCGGTTTAGTCGGCAGATACGTCTTACACCTCCAAGTGATTAAAGCCGGGTGAGTCCTCCGTTGAGGAGTCTTCAGGTTGTGTATTGGGTGTTGGTTATCTGTCAGAGTTTTCCCCGTACCGTAAAGCCCAGGCGGTCCGTCGGGAGCACCTCGCAAAAACGGCAAACCGAAAAGCAACCCGCAGCCTAAACTCCACTGGTGAAAAGACGAAAAATAGAACTTAACTTTCTTACTACAGCTTGGCCCGCGCTTTGTTTAGAACAACGAGACAAACCGCTGAGCTGGAATAAAACGGGCAAAGCAAATTACCTGGGGAAGTTTCGGGGCCAATGCGTGTCTGACCCCAACGGCATCCTAGCAGACCCAACTCCGCGAGGCAAACAGAAAGTCAACAGAAAGTCTACTCTACTCTTCTATTCTATGGACTGCGATGCGCTCGATAGTTCCATAGGTCATCCCTCTGAGATTAGCTGACCGAAGGTTCCCCAAACGGATGGTTAACGGTAAGACTCTTTTCAGGTATAGTTCCTCCCTCAAGGAGTTCTTCGAACAGTTCATTGAGTATTAAGAGATCACTTGCACCTATAGGTTAATCTTCCAGGAAGTTTTTGATCGTAGGCCGGGGTGGTGGAATGGCAGACACAGAGGACTTAAAATCCTCTGGCTCGCAAGGGCCGTGCGGGTTCGAGTCCCGCCCTCGGCATAAACTAGCTTCGGCATGAACTACCTGTGAGTGAGCCATCTGAACAGCGGGCCTCTTTCAACTCTTGACTCGCGGCTGTTGTCTAGTTCCAGAATGGAGAGAACATCGCGCATCGTATTGATACTCGCGTGCGCCGCGGCACTCGCACTTCTGGGTTTCGTCTTCATTCGCAACCTCGTTGACTTTCCTGTCTACTACGCCGCGGGTCGTTCTCTGGTCAGCGGCCGCGCCGATCTGTACTCGCCCGATTTCGCGCTGGGCCGGGTTATGGATTACAGATATCCCCCCTTCTTTCTTATTGCACTCTTCCCTCTCTGGCTTCTGCCGTATTCCATCGCAGCTTACATTTGGTACCTGTTATCAATGATTCAGATCATCGGTTGTGTAGTCATAGTCCGCCGTTCATTTCAGGTGTCGAAGCTTATGTGGCTCGCCGTAGCGCTCGCCGCCACTCAGCACTTCGTGATGGCGCTGCACTATGGCAATGCTCAGTTGCTCGCCGTGTTTCTGCTGTTCGCCTCGCTTTACTTTGCAATTCGAAAGAAGAACATCGCAGCGGCAATCCTGATGGCGCTGGCGATCACGATCAAGCTTACGCCGGTCCTGCTTCTGCCGTACTTTGCGTTGAAGAAGCGCTGGACTATGCTTGCAGGAGTTGTCGTCTTCTTAGCGGCGATCAACATCGCGCCCTCCGCTTACTTTGGCTTTCGCGAAAACAATCAGTTGTTGAGGACGTGGTACGGGCACGTCGTCGCGAGCCAGGAGTTCCACGAAGACAACGGCCCAATAGACCTCTCCCTTAAGGGCGAGCTGAGGCGCTATCTTTCGAGTGTTGACTACTCTCAACGAGTCGATGGAGACGTGAACTATCCCGCGGTGAACTTCGCGTCGCTTTCTCGTGATCGTGTTGTGGAAGCCTGGACGATCGCGGCTGCCGTGCTCTTCGCGGGCGTTTTGTTGTTGATGTGGTGGTTGCCTGCGAGGACCGCCAATCAGAATGGCGACGCCGAAGCCGGCAAGCCCGATGAGATGGTCCCTCTCGAACTAGCGGTGATGATCTGCCTGATGTTGCTGGTGGGTCCGCTTACCTCGAAGATCTATTTCGTAGCATTACTCTGGCCGCTTGCGTGCCTGGCCAGCTTCGCAACCTATCAGACTTCTCGTACCGGAAGACTTGCGACCTATACACTGCTTTTTCTGGCGGCCGCTAATTCTGTTTTGCCCTTGCTGCCCGGACGCTCGATCCAGAGACTGCTGCTTGTTCTTGGAGCTGACTTCTACGTGAACTGTCTGCTGATGATGGCGCTTCTGTACCTTCTGATCTCGCGCCGCCTTGCGCTTCGGAAGCAATCCGGCGAACCGCGAACACCAGCCCTGTCAGTAGCCAAAACACCATGACGACTTCGCCGTCACCGAAATTGAAGTGTGCGAGCGAGCTTACATTAAAAGCCAGAACCGCGCCTAATCCTCCAAGCGCGATTCCAGAAAGCTGCCATCTTCCCTCCGACTTCACTCTTCTGATCAGTCGCCAGGTCTCTATGACCAGTATCGTCATGAACGCGCAATAGAAAATCAGTCCGAGCAGTCCCCACCACACCGCAATTTGAACCGGCGTCGAGTGAAAATGACCGGGAGGAAGTCGGCCTTCGTCGTAGAGCCCCAGACTTCGTTTGAGTTTCGCCTCGCTGCCTTTGCCGATGCCAATCAGTGGATTGTCTTTTATGATACCGAAGGCTTCGCGCCACACCTCAAGCCGGTAAGCGGTGCTCCCTTCGTCCGGATCGAACACCGAAATGCCGCGCGCGTGCTCGAGCGCCAGAACGGCCAAAGGCAGAACGACAAGAATACTCGCGATCGCCGCAACGACGACGCGACGCCTGCTGCTTGCGAGAGCCATCACAAAGACGGCTACGCCAAGTCCCGCCAACGCTGCGCGCGTCGAAGTGAGTATCAACGTTACCGCAAGTAGCGGGATCGCCACGCTCAAAAGCATCGCCGCGCCCGCTCTCTTGTTTGGAACCGATATCAACATCCCGACCGCGAGTGCAGCTATGAGCTGAAGGACCTCGGCGTAGGTCTCGTAGTGACTATAGAAACCCATTATCCGAAAGTTTCTGCCGGGCGAAGTTGTTATTCCGAGACGGTCGAAGCCCACACCCGTAGCTTCCCTTATCGTCTGACGCGGGATTGAGGTTTCAGCTATGGCTTCCTTCCTTCCAACCTTGATTCGCATGCGCCCGCGCTGGGATTCAATTATTCGAACCAGATCCTGCTGCGAGTTGACTACTTGATCGTCAGCTTCGAGTATTACGTCGCCGGCCTTGATGCTCTCGTCATTAAACGGACTCTCGGGTCTGACGGCGTCGATGCGAAGCCCACGGCCGATACCGAGCGTGACGGCGCTGTAGCCTACGTTGACAAGACAGGAGACGATGAGCGCTAAACCTAAGAAGCTTGCAAAGCGAAGGCTTCTGACTCTGTTGCTTACAAAATAGAACGCCAGGAAAAACGCCGGGCTCTTCAGACCTTTTGTGCTGACCAACAGATCGTACGACAGAAACGACGAAACCACGCAGCAGGCGAAAAACCCAAAGAGTGCGATATCGACCGGTGACCGTTTAAACGGTAATTTACGAATCGCTACTAGCTGTACTCCCCACGCTGTCAGGCCTATGAGATACGAACTCTGGGTGATTGCAATCGAATGAGGCGCGAACAAGGCGTACATCACCAGCGAGATCGAGATCACCCATTCAGTGACGACGTAGACTCGCTGCCCGCGCTCCGCTCCCGGAGGTGTGAGATTTGTGGCGATAGCCTCGAATGAATCTCTGAAGACCTTGGTGAACGGGGACACCCAGCGGCTCTTCTTTAAGGGCGCCCCGGATGCAGTGTTGTTTGTCAAACTCTCCAACCTCGTGCATTGATGTTCGGCGCAAATAGGATTATTCACCGCGGGAGAAGGTCACATTCTATGATGCGCCTCATTGCAAAGCAATCCTGCCCTGCCTCGTAGACCTCAAAGCTTGACCCCTTTTGTCTCTTTAAGGTAGCCTGAATTCACTGTGAGTCGCACTGATCAGTTCCTGGCGATCGCAGGCTACTCCAACGAGGCGTACAAAGAATGAGCGCAAATACTCACGACAGTAAAACGAACGACACACGCTCCGGAAACAGGGCGGCAGATGATGTCAGACAAGCGTTTTCCGGACTGCCCTTCGAGCAGAAGATTTCGACGCTAATACGAATTGAACTCGATATGCTTGGCGACGCGGTTGATACAGTTGTATCGGCAGCGTCAAAAGCGGTAGACGATATCGCGACTGCGTGCTCGGAGCGTTCAGGTACCAAGACGGCAAGCTCTGGCGGTCAAGCCTCAACCACTTGAACATAGCCGCGCGTTAAGGATGTTCTATGAGTGAAAGCTTACAACTACCCGACCCGCTCTTCAGACTCACTATTCGATTCAGCAACGGAGAGACCGTCCAGCACATGATGACGGACCCTCTCGATTCGCGGACGATTGCGCCGGAAATCAAGTACGCAATCGTAAGCTCCTATTCGTGTCAGAACCCCAGTCTCGGCGCCGAGGTTGCGATGATAAATCTGCGAGATGTGAGTTACATCAAAACCGAGCGCGTTACGCTCGACCAGCTTGCCGGCGAGCACAGAATAGGTATGCGGGCTGCAGGAGTGGGCGACGACCGGCTGCCGAAACACCTGGCTCAGATCAAGTTTGTTTGAAATGATTCCTCTTCGCAATGGGGCCCACCTGATGCTCAACAAACCCGGACCGACTCGAACAATATCAGTCGCAATTCTCTTGTGCTTGCTCCTATTGGTACCCGCCGGATGCAGCGCACAGGGCAATCGTGACGTTGCTTCCAGCGCCGACAAGTCAGGAGAGGCCAATGCTACTCGAGCGTACGAGCACGTTAGAAAACTTGTCGCGCTTGGTCCTCACCCATCCGGTTCCGACGCAATAAAGAAAGCGCAGTCATATCTTGAGAACGAGCTGAAGGGCTACGGGCTCCAGGTAAGCGAGGACACCTTCAACGGCGAGACTCCGCGCGGCTCGGTCCCGATGAAGAATATCATTGCCGAGCTTCGCGGTGAGAAACCTGAGATCGTTCTGATAACCGGCCACTACGATACAAAGCTACAGGCCGGCTTTGTTGGCGCCAACGATGGCGGCTCGAGCGCCGCAGCCGTTCTCGAGACTGCTCGCGTGCTGGCAAAGAGTGAGCCTGAATACACAATCTGGTTCGTGCTTTTTGATGGAGAAGAAGCAATCGTCGATTGGAGCGCGATGGACGGAAGAGATAACACGTATGGCAGCAGGCATCTTGTGTCAAAGCTGAAAACTGAGGGCACTCTGAACCGAGTCAAGGCGCTCGTGCTGTACGATATGATTGGAGACAAGGATTTGGACATCAAGCGAGAAGGCGAGTCAACACCCTGGATGATCGATGCAATCTGGAGAACTGCGCGCTCGCTCAATTATCAGAAATATTTTCTTGATAGCGAGCAGGACATTTCTGACGATCACCTGCCCTTCAGAGACGCCGGCGTGCCGGTCGCTGACCTGATTGATTTCAACTACGGCCCGGAGCATTCCTATTGGCATACGAATCTCGATACGCTTGATCACGTCAGCGGCGAAAGCATAAAGATTGTTTGTGACGTCGTCATCAAAGCGCTGCCCGACATTTTCAAACATCTCGACAATCCCGTCGCGGCGCCAGCGAAAACAATCCCACACTAAACGCAAGGAGAATCATTGAAGCGCATCGCGGTCATTCCCGGTGACGGCATCGGGCCTGAGGTGATAGCCGAGGCTGTTTCCACGCTTAGAGCGGCCCAAGACCTTTATGGGTTCGACGTTTCGCTCATCTCGTTCGACTGGGGCGCCGAACAATATCTCTCCACCGGAGTCACTCTGCCGGAAGGTGCGCTTCAGATGCTCGCCGCAGAATACGATGCGATTTTGGCCGGAGCCTTCGGCGATCCTCGTGTGCGCGACAACAGACACGCTGCCGACATCCTGCTCGGCATGAGGTCCGGTCTCGATCTGTACATCAACCTTCGACCCATTAAGCTGATCGACGAACGGCTGTGCCCGCTCAAGGGGCGCAAACCCTCGGATGTAGACTTCGTAGTGTTTCGCGAGAACACTGAAGGCATGTACGTGTTCGTCGGCGGGAACTTCAAGAAGAACAGCGCCGACGAGATCGCCGTTCAGGAAGAGATCAACACTCGCAAGGGCGTAGAGCGAATCATCACAGCGGCATTCCAATATGCGCGCGAACACAGTCGCAAGCGCGTGACGATGAGCGATAAGTCCAACGTGCTGACTTACGGGCACGATCTCTGGCAAAGGACCTTCAAAGAAGTCGCTGCCGGTTATCCGGACATTGAAGCTAATCACCTTTACGTGGATGTGCTGGCGATGTGGATGGCGCTTGATCCTGGACGCTTTGATGTAATCGTTACAAATAACCTGTTCGGCGATATCGTCACCGACCTGGGCGCAGCGCTGCAAGGCGGCTTAGGGATGGCGGCATCCGGCAACATTCATCCGGGCAGAGTTTCGCTGTTCGAGCCGGTGCACGGCAGCGCGCCCGGGTTCGCAGGTAAGAATGTTTCAAACCCGATAGCTGCGATTCTCACCGCCGCAATGATGCTTGATTACCTTGGGTTCAAAGAAGCCTCTGCTGGGATTGAGCGCGCAGTTGAAGCCGCAGTACACGCGGGCGAAACGACCGCTGATATCGGAGGCGGGCTCTCAACTACTGAAGCAGGAGAAGCCATTCGGAGGTATCTCATCGAGCAGACCACAGAAGGCACCAACCAGTAGGCCGTTTTTACTTCGTGCCTACTGCTTACCTACTTTCCCGTGCCCGTTTCCCTTTGCACGTTGCTGAATGATTATTCGATCGCTGTATTCAGATAGAGCCGCAGTCACGTGTTGCCGCATTCGCGTCAGCCGCACTCTCGTCGAAGTTGTTTCCAGTAAGGCTTGCTTTGCATCGTTGTCGATCGGCAGAGCTGAGCAGACCAACAGGGAGAAGGCTTCAGCGTCGTCAGGGAGATCCTGATTGATCGGGGCGCTCGCTTCGTCAAGAGCCTGCGCAGCTTCAAGAAATTTCCTGCAGGTCGCCGCCATATCGTCGAAGATGCGGTTCAGGTCAGCGCCCGGCTCGAGATCATCCGTCAGCGGCTCAACCCGCGCGACTACAAACGGAGTCGATCTCTGTAGGCCAACCACTCGATAGCGCAGCAAGCCCGTTGAAATGACATTCATTCTCCCGTCGTCGAGCGGAACGACCGCATTGATCTTTGCAATGCATCCTACACTCTCGATCTCTGGCGGAGTCTCGCGGCCTATTGCTGCATCACCGCGATACGACAGGCCGAATATGCCGCCGTTCTCGATCGCATAGCGCATCATCTCTTTGTAGCGCTCCTCGAAAATGTGCAAGGGCAGGATTGCGCCGGGAAATAAAACGGTCGCAAGCGGGAAAATCGCCATTGCATCAAGACGTTCGAGGGTTTCTGCCACGGTGAGATTGTAGCACGTAGATCGCGGTCGTGACGGTTGCAGACTCGACGTAGTCGCGTTACTTGCGGTGCGGGCACATGCCTATGTCTCGCTCGCGAGCAGCGCATTCGCTTGAGCGACCACGCTCATAAAGCTTCGCAGCTTGTTGAAGTCCTTCCGGCCCGGCTCGGCTTCAACACCGCTGCAAACATCAATCGCTGCCGGTCTGACGTGAGTGATCGCTTCCCACACGTTCTCGGTGTTGAGCCCGCCGGCGAGAATGATCCGCGCAAGCCGCTTAGCTTCGATCGCGATGCGCCAGTCGAAACGCTGCCCGGTGCCGCCATAGCTTCCCTGGATGCTCGAGTCCAGCAGCACCATGCTCACGGGATAGCTCCGGATGATACCCAGGTCGAAATCCTGGCCGACGCGGATTGCCTTAATTATTTTGATCGAGCCCAGCGCGGCGCAAAACTCCGGCGACTCATCGCCGTGTAGTTGAACTGCGCTTAAGCGAAGCTCTGATGCGACATCGATGATGGAATTCGCTTCCTCGTTTACAAAGACGCCTACGGTCGAAGCTACGGGCGAGAGTTTGCTGATAATGTCAGACGCGGCGCGAGGTGAAATATACCTTCGACTCTGCGGCCAGAAATTAAACCCAAGCGCGTCAGCGCCGGCGTCAAGCGCGGCTTCCGCTTCTTCAACGCTGCGCACTCCGCAGACTTTCACCTTGACTCTCGTAGTCATGAAAATACTTACGCTTCAGCTTCACGGATTAACTGCCCCAGCGCAGCGCCCGGATCTGCGGCGCGCATCAGATGCTCGCCCACCAGGAACGCATTGAAACCTGCTGCCTTCAGACGCCGAATATCAGAGCCGGTGTGAATACCGCTCTCGCTTACAAGAACTGAGCTTTTCGGCGCGATTTGCGCCAGGTTGGTGGACGTTTCCAGATCAACCGCAAATGTAGTGAGATCGCGATTGTTGACCCCGATTATCGAAGCACTAGCTTGAGTCGCACGCTTCATTTCATCAGCCGAGTGAACCTCGACCAGAGCATCAAGCTCGAGCGTGGCGGCTACTTCAATCAGTTTACCGAGCAGCTCATCTTCGAGAATGGCAACGATCAAGAGCACTGCGTCGGCGCCTGCCAAAACCGATTCGTATAACTGGTACTCGTCGAAGATGAAATCTTTTCTCAGCAGCGGCAGCGCGACGCGCTTTCGAATTGCTTCAAGGTGATCAAGCGAGCCGCCGAAGAAATCTTCTTCAGCCAACACCGAGAGCGCGGCCGCCCCCGCGCCTGCATAGCTCTCAGCTATCGGAACGGGATTGAAGTCTTCACAGATAATTCCCTTCGACGGCGAACGCTGCTTGATCTCGGCAATGATGTTCACACGATCAGCCCGGCCAAGCGCATCAGCCAGCGAGTGAGGAACCCTCGTTGAAGGTCGTGCCGCCGCGTGTTCAACCAAGTCATCAAGAGGCTTTCGGCGTTTTGCGGCTTCAAGGCGAACCGCCTTCGCTTCCACTATGCGATCGAGAATGCCGCCGGCTTTGCGGACCCCTGAACGATGTGTTGTCTGAGTTGTCATCTCGGGCATCGACCGCACACTGATCATCAGACCCCTTTTCGCGCAAAGACGCAAAGTTCCGCCAAGACGCCATATGACTAGCGGGCTCACTCATAGTCTCAAGAAATTCTGGAGCAGTTTCTTTCCGTGCTGAGTCATCACCGACTCGGGATGGAATTGAACTCCCTCAACCGGATACTCGCGGTGCCTCAATCCCATTATCAATCCGTCGGGCGTTGTAGCCGACACCTCGAGTGAATCCGGCAGGCCTTCCTTTTCGACTATCAAAGAGTGATACCGTGTCGCTTTGAATCTGTAAGGAAGCCCACGAAAGATGGTCGCCGAGTCGTGACAGATCTCGGACGTTTTGCCATGCATCAAGTAAGCTGCGCGAACGACGCGTCCGCCGAAGGCTTCGCCGATCGCCTGGTTCCCGAGACACACGCCGAGTATGGGAATCTTTCCCGCAAACGCGCGAATCGCCGCGATGGTGATGCCTGCGTCTTTCGGCACGCCGGGGCCGGGAGATATCACGATTCTTTCGGGCTTCAGCTCGCGGATCTGATCGACAGTGATCGCATCGTTTCGATAGACCCTGAGGTCGGCGCCAAGTTCTCCAAAATACTGAACGAGGTTGTACGTGAAGGAGTCGTAGTTGTCTATCACCAGGATCATGTCATCCTATCCTACCAGACCGGTTGCGTGCCTCTTGCTGTTGGACGCGATCATTCCATCAGGGCTTCGGGGTCACCCTCCTTGCTTGTATGCAGCCTGAGATGCTCAATTTCTCGCTCGGCCCACTGATTGTCACTCTGAAGTTGCTCGATGACAGAATGGAGGTGTTCAATGTCCGCCTTCGCCCATTCATTATCCTGCTGAAGTTGCCGGATCGTGGAATTGAGGTGCTCGATTTCCTGTTTGGACCAACTACTGTGCCCACGGAGAAGGTCAAGCTCCGCCGAGCACGATCTGAGTTTATCCGCCAAGTTACTCTCAACCACCCGAAACGTCCGTACTAGAACTCCATCGGTGTCGGCGACGAGGGCAGGTGTTTCCTTCGGAGCCTTCAGCTTATCGAAAAGCACGTCCAGGCTGATTTCCCGGTGAGTCGCTACCGCGATGAGATAACGGTAGCAAGGCTCTCTGTAATCGTAAGGCGACAAGCGCTCGTTATAGATTCGGTTGAGTGGTTCGAAAAGGTCCCCGTGAGAATGCTTGTATTGCAGATCAAAAAAAATCAGGATCTGGTGAATCCACCGATAAACATAGTTACACGGAAGCGTCACTACCCGGTCTGCTCCCTGTGCCTTGAGCGACTCAAGCATCTGTTCCAGCGGCTCCAAGCCGAACTTCGCATGTTGTTCGAGAGGTTCAAACCTCTCGGCGTATTTTCCCCATATGAAGTCGAACACCACGCGGTCGAATCTGGTAACGATCTCGTTTCCTTGAGGAGAAGCGATCAAGACCAAGCCGTCAGTTACACGCAACATTTCCCTCAGCAGTCCCGGGCGAAGCTGCTCGGGCAGGTGCTCATAGACATCGGTAATCAAACAGGCATCAAAAGATTTGTCCGCAAAGGGGAGAGCAACCGGATTGCTCAGTATTGGTTGATTCTTTTCGTGAGTCGGAAAGCGGGTTATCCGCGCTTCCGGCATGTAGTCCCGAAGGCCGGTCTCTCTGCGTAACAGCTCCAGGACGATTGGCTGCTCGATCGACCTCTGCCGCGCCGCCTCACGCAAGCAGCAGGTAATCTGCATCATATTCTGGTAAGAGTCGAAGGCTCGGCCCAGAAAGCTTTGATCGCCGGACGCTCGCGTTGCATTGTCCATTGCAACTCCCGATCGATGAGACCCTCACAGTTCTACGACGACGCCCTACTCATTACTGCAAGCTGATCTTCTTGATCTCGACCCGCTGCTTTGGCTTGTCGCCGTCCACCTCCGCGTCAGCGATCTTATCAACTACGTCCATACCCTCGGCGACCTTGGCAAAAGCGACGTGCTTCCCGTCAAGCGCCGGGTTGTCTTTCGACGTGATGAAGAAGTACCAACTCGTAGTTCCGTCGGGCGCGACACGCATCGACACCGTTCCCCGCTCTTGTTTCGCGTTGCTTTTTTCGGCTGCGACGGGCCAGAGGCTGAATTGACGTTTGCGGTTAGAACTGTCTTGCGGCCAGTCTTCAAGATAGCCAACTTCCAGGAAGTACTTCTGGGACACGCGAAAGAAAGTTGTGCCGTCATACAGCCCCGCTTTCGCGTAACGAACGAAAGCGCGCGAGGTGAGGGGCGCAGACTCCGGCAGAAGCTGCAGTTTGATGTTGCCAAGCGAGGTTTCAATTGTGATGCGTATCGCTTTCATCTGCTCGACCGTCGGGGTCTTCTCGCGAATAGTGACTTTCTTGATTTCAATTCGCTCGGTGGCGACGCCGGCCGCGCTCGCGGGCGAGGTCGAAATGCTTGAAGCCACGTCCATGCCCTCTACTACACGGCCAAACACGGTGAAGATTGAATCGAGATTCGATTGTGCTGTGCTGGCGTTCAAGATAATGAAGAACTGTGAGCCCGACGTGCCAGGCTTGACGTCACTGGAGCCCGCTCGCACCGATTGAAGCACGCAAGACACCGCGCCAGGGACGTGCTTGTTCTTGTTGACCTCGTCCGGGATTCCCGCGTTGAGCCCACCTGTCCCATATCGCGCGCGGTCTCTGGGATTCTTCGACAGGGGATCTCCCCCTTGTATCAGAGCGTTCTTCACCACGCGATGAAATGTAGTTCCATCGTAAGCTCCATCACGCGCGTTCTTCACAAAGCTCTCGACGTGTCGCGGCGCATCTTTTGGAAAGAACTCGATCACGATCTGGCCGCTCGCTGTGTCCAGTACAGCCTCGAGGTTGTCGTATTCGCCCGCGGTTTGTGGAGCTGGTTCAGTCTCACGCGCGACGGCCGGCAGATCGAATGACCGACCCGACACTCCGATGGTCAAGTAGACGAGCACAACAAAGAGGGTTCTTGCGACTCGCATTGCTTATTCTCCTCGGCCTGAGCAATCCGTGCTTGCTGCGCAGGTTGATTGTCGCGCAAAACTTTTTCACGCACAACTACTGCCATCGATAGCGGCGAAATAAAAAATTGCCCGCCAGGTGGCGGGCAGGAGGAAAGGGTTGCCATGATGCCGGTGATCTTTCGGAGTCAGCGTCATTCACGCTGGTGTAAGAATTGTCATCCGTCGGATCAACGGCTGATCCAACCGCAAGCCTGGTGCCAGCGACTCAGCAAAGCCTCAAGCCTCGTCTAAGCCTCAACCACTAAGAGCTTTCATGAATCGCGCGGCTCCGTTCAGCACAGAAGGTTTCTGCCGCAGTTCAGTCAGTTTGATTGAAAGCCTTCATCGGTTTCAATCAAGCACGGAGAGCCGGCTTGATTTCCACCGGCCGATTGTATGAAATGACCTTGGTCGCCGACGGCTGCACGAACTGAAGCCGCAATGAGCCTGCGGAATACCTTATGACAAGCTCCGGTTGGAATAGAAAGACCTGGGTGAGTCTGATGCCCAACGGGATCGGACAAGTGAAGCCCAATCACTACGCCGAGATCGTCAAGACCATCTGGCGCAACCGCGATGAGCTGCCCTTCGCCTTGCGCATACTCCGCAAGGGCGTTTGTGACGGCTGCGCGCTTGGCACAAGCGGGATTCGCGACTTCACCATGGATGGCGTGCATCTGTGCATGGTGCGGCTCGATCTGATGAGGCTCAACACGATGCCCGCTCTCGATGTGATACAGCTTGAAGACGCGGATAAACTTGCTCGCATGTCCGCCGCTGAGTTGCGCGAGCTAGGGCGTTTGCCTTATCCGATGATTCGGAGCCAAGGCGAGCGCGGCTTCACTCGAGTGAGTTGGGACGACGCAATCGAACTCATCGCCGCGCGTTTCTCTCACGCTCCTCCTGATAGATTGGCCTTCTACCTTACGTCTCGGGGACTCACCAATGAGACATATTACGTCGCGCAAAAGGCCGCGCGTTTTCTCGGCACTAACAACATCGACAACTCATCGCGGATCTGTCACGCGCCTTCGACAGTCGCCTTGAAACAATCGCTCGGCGTGCCGGCTTCGACCTGTTCGTACAAGGACTGGATCGGCACGGACCTGCTGATTCTCTTTGGCAGCAACACTCCGAACAATCAGCCCGTCACTACAAAATACATCTATCAAGCGAAGAAGCTTGGCACGCGCGTCGTCGTGATCAACCCATATCGCGAGCCGGGCCTGGAACGTTATTGGATTCCGTCCGTCGCCGAGAGCGCGCTGTTCGGCACTCGCATAGCCGATGCATTCTTTCAGGTCAACACCGGCGGCGATAAAGCGTTCATTGCCGGCGTGATTAGACACTTGATCGAGCAGGATCTGGTCGACGCGAAATTCATCGCCGAGAAGACCGCCGGGTTCGATCACCTGAAAGTGGCTCTGGGAGCCTATTCCTGGGACTTGCTCGAAGCGGCCTCCGGTTCAACGCGCGAGGAGATGCTCCAATTTGCCAAGATGGTCGCCGAAGCCAAGACCGCAGTGTTCGTGTGGTCCATGGGAATCACACAACATCGCGATGGCGTCGCAAACGTTCGTGCGATAGTCGATCTCGCATTGACGCGAGGCTTCGTCGGCCGTGAGAAGTGCGGATTGATGGCGATTCGCGGGCACTCGGGCGTGCAGGGCGGTGCCGAGGTCGGTGCTGTGCCGAATCAGTTCCCCGGAGGTATCACCGTCGATGCTGAAAGCGCCAAGCGGTTCTCAGAGCTTTGGCGGTTTGATGTGCCGAGCGCGCGCGGATTGAATGCGGTCGAGATGATCGATGCCGCACACGAAAGCGGGCTCGACGTGCTCTATCAAATCGGCGGCAACTTTCTCGAGACGCTGCCCGATCCCGGTTACGTTCGTGAAGCGGTTGAACGAATCCCGCTGCGCGTGCATCAAGACATAGTCCTTAGCCCGCAGATGATGGTCGAACCTGCGGAGACCGTCGTGCTGCTCCCGGCGCAGACTCGCTACGAACAGCGCGGCGGAGGAACAGAGACTTCTACTGAGCGGAGAATATTGTTCAGTCCGGAAATTCCGGGAAGACGAATCGGCGAGGCGTTACCTGAATGGGAGATCCCAATGAGAATCGCCGAACGCGCCCGGCCCGACGTCGCGCACCTGATCCACTTCGACGGCTCGCAGGCGATTCGCAACGAAATCGCGCGAGCCGTTCCGTCATACGAGGGAATCCAGCACATGAGCAAAGCTGGCGACCAGATTCAATGGGGAGGCCAGCGCTTATGCGAGACGCGCGGCACAGATGGCAAATCGGCCACCGAGTTCCCGACGTTAGACGGCCGCGCCAGATTCTCTGTCATCAAGATCGAACAGGAAGCAGCGAGCTCGAAGCTGAAGCTCTCAACGCGGCGCGGCAA
>JADGNW010000341.1 GCA_017883315.1 Blastocatellia bacterium
AGCTCCACAAGTTTACTTCGAAAGACCCGACAGTGCTCAACGCGCGCGAGGCGCTCGAGATGGCGACGATTCGCGGCGCCCGCGCGATTCATCAGGACAAAGACATTGGATCGCTCGAAGCAGGCAAGCGAGCTGATTTGATTGTCGTGGACATGGACAGCGCTCACCAGACGCCGGTTTACAACGTGTACTCGCAGCTCGTGTACGCAACGAAGGCTTCAGACGTTGAGACGGTAATGATCAACGGCAGGATCGTAATGCAGAATCGCCGAGTGTTGACCATCGACGAGCGTTCGGTACGGATGAAGGCAAACGAATATCGCGACCGTATTCGAAAGAGCATCGCGGCCCAGTAGCATTTACACTCTAGTGAAATCAAAGTCCCCGCGGTTTATAATGCGGTAACGGACATAAGAAGTTTATTGCTATGCGGTATCCAGTTATTGTCGAGCAAAAGAACGGCGTTTGGCGCGCCGTGATTCCAGCGCTTTCTGACCTCTGCGCCGAGGGCTCGTCTTATGAAGAAGCCGTGCAAAGGGCGCGACAGGCAGCCGAAATCTATCTTTCGCAAGTCAGGGTTACGACTATTGCAGTGAATGAGAACAATCAGGAATTGCGACGCGGCAGTCCGAAATCAGTGCTGAAGTCCGCTGGCAAGTTCAAAGGCGACGAAGAGGCTATGCGGCTGCATATCGAGGAAATCTATGCCGAGCGAAGACGGCAGCGTGAGGAAGCTGAACGCGAAGCTGAATAGAGGCACTTGATGAAGCTGTATGTGCTTGACACAGACGTAGCCGGTTTTTTGCAACACGAACACCCGAACGTCATATCTCGGATCAACGCCCTTTTGGAAACTGACACTGTCGCGACAACGATCATTACATTTGGCGAAGATTTGAGCGGTTGGTTGCCCGCATGTAAGCGAGCCACTGACGGAACTAATAGATCAATGGCTTATTCACGGTTGCAGTCGGGACTGGAATTCTATCGTGACATGATCTGCCTGCCTTTTGACTCGACTGCTGCTTGCGATCTTTGATCAATTACGCCCACAGCACAGACGCATGGGAACGAACGACCTCGCAATCGCAGCCATCACGCTTTCAGTCAGCGGCATTCTGATTACTAGGAACGTCGTTGATTTTGAGCGCATACCGTCTTTGAGAATTGAAGACTGGACACACTAGTCATAGATCTCTACACGCGAGATTGGATGGAAGGATTGCTCATGCGGCTCAACGGACGACTAATAGAGCTACGATAAGGTCACAACCCCAGCTTCGGCCAAAGCTGATCAATTCTCCGCTTCACTTCTTCGCTCATCTTGAGTTCTCGTGGCCACGCGCGATCGAAGCCCTCTGACTTCCACTTGCGCGTTCCGTCTATTCCCATCTTCGAGCCGAAGTTCGGTAATCGCGCGGAGTGGTCCAGTTGATCAACCGGGCCGAGCACGAACTGAATGTCGCGTTCAGGATCGATGTTGTTCAGCACTCGCCAGGTAACTTCATTCATGTCTCGGACGTTTGTGTCCTGATCGACTACGACGATGCACTTCGTGAACATCGCCTGCGGCAGCGACCATATCCCGTTCATGATCTTGCGGGCGTGACCCGGATAGTCTTTTCGTATAGCCACGATCATAAGGTTGTGAAACACGCCCGCAAAAGGCATGTGATAATCGACTACCTCGGGGAACTGCCGCTGCATCAGCGGAAGATATATTCGTTCGATTGCTTCGCCCATCCAACAATCTTCTTGCGGAGGTTTGCCTACGATTATCGTCTGGTAGATTGGCTTCTTGCGATGAGTGATGCAGGTGACATGAAAAACAGGAAACTCATCCTCGAGAGAATAGTAGCCGGTGTGATCGCCGAACGGTCCTTCCGTCCGTAACTCTTCCGTGTCGACGTAGCCCTCAAGCACGATCTCTGCGTTAGCTGGAACCTCTACGTCGACGGTTTCACATTTCACCATCTCGACCGGCTTCTCGCGCAGGAAGCCGGCGATCATCATCTCGTCCAGGTCTTCGGGGAGTGGCATGATCGCCGAGAAAACTGTCACAGGATCGGCTCCTATGGCCACTCCTACGTCGAGCCGTCCGCCGCCGCTGCGCCTCAGGTTGCGGAAGTGCTGAGCGCCGTGCTTGTGAATCTGCCAGTGCATGCCGGTGGTCTTCTCGTCGTAAACCTGCATGCGATACATGCCGCAATTGCGCTTACCGGTCGCCGGGTTCTTCGTGAACACGAGCGGCATGGTGATGTAACGCCCGCCGTCTTCGGGCCAGCACTTGATGATCGGGAAATCCAACAAGGAGAACTCGCCCTCTTTAAGGACTCGCTCCTTGCACGGTCCGTCCTTGACGATCTTTGGAAACATCCTTCCGAGATGGGCAAGCCGGGGCACCATCTTGATCTTCTCTATTAATCCCTGCGGGGACTTGACGTCGGTGAGTTCAGTTATGCGCTCGGCGATTTCAGCGTAATCGCTGACGCCAAGCGCCATCAGCATTCGCTCGCGACTTCCGAGTGCGTTGATTAGAACCGGAATTGAGTGACCGCGAACGTTTTCGAACAGCAAGGCGGGCCCGCATTGTTTGGAGACGCGATCAGTAATCTCGGCTATCTCCAGGTCGGTGTCCACCTCCGCGCGAATGCGTTTGAGTTGATCGCGTTTTTCCAGGAGCGAGATGAACTCCCTTAGGTCTTCAAATGCCATAGCCGTCCTTGTCGATAAAGAACGCAGAGCCTATCACGCAAATAGAATGAAGACAAATTCCGTCGCCTCGACGCGCGTCCGGCACTCGTTTACCGTTGCGGTTGCGCCCACTCGCGCTCCGTATTGCGCTCTGTCGCACTTGGTCCGGTTAGCAGTTCTTTCAGTTTCTTCCTGAGCTCTGGTTCTTCCAACCTCGGTGCTTTTGTCACTCCGGTGAGTTGGTGCATCCAGAAGTCTGGCATCGGCGGTTCTTGCTCTTCCCACCTCGCGCCAGCGCCATAAAGCAGATAAACATCCCAGGCGACTTCTCTTTCAGTCTTGAGGACGCTCTCCCAGAGATCGCCGGTCAGGGACTTCGGATCGATGAAGTAAGAGACTCGCTTGTCCCTAAAGCTGTTAGAGAGTTTCCGCGATTCGCCTCGAAAGTCTCCACCAAAGACCGGCAGCCATACGACGTAAGCTCTTACGCGATCATCGGTGACATTCTTGAGAGTCTTTACGATGTTGGAGAACCCCCAACGGCACATCGGTCAAGTTGGAGAGACGAGAACAACGAGTCGCACCTTATCGTCGTCGTGCTGAAATACGGTTTTCAACTGTTCAACGTCGCGGAGTTCGATAGGGCGAGCTTTTGCTGCGGAGTTCGTTCGACTTCGCGTCCGTGACTTGGCACTCGAAAGCGCGGCGCCGCTAAGAGTCACGATTGCCAACGTTATTAGCGTTATACTCGCAAGCCCGCGTCGCAGTCTGTTGGCATTGTTGTGCGTCATTGTTTCGTCTGTGATTCGCGGATTCTCGCTTTGTGAGCTGACAAGCTTCTATAAAACACAGCAGTGGCGTAGCGTTGTCAAGGTCGCGCCTGATTGTTGCGCTGAATTCGCGTTGAGTTGACCTCGGCTATCGGGGCTGCTATGAATCTTATGTCGCGACTGCCTTCGATTTCTACCGGGAGAAGGTCTGTCGTGAAGTTCAAATCGAAGCTGCTCAGCCTACCTACTCTGCTCATTCTTTTCGCGTTCTTGATTATCCCTTGTGGGTCTTCTGTCTCGCACGCGCAACTTGGATTCCTCGTCGACGAATCCACTCATTTCATTCAGGTCCCCGCAGGCACGTTCGGCTCGGGAACGATAACACTTGCCGCGACGTTGTATCAGCCGCGATTCTTCCCCTCGGCTCCGGCTGCGATCTACATACACGGGTTTGGCGGGCATCGGCTTACGGGCGAAGATAATCTCGGTTACTACATCGCCGCCACGGGATACATAGTGCTGTCTTACACCGCGCGGGGTTTCGGCGACGGCGAATCTGGAGGGCGCGTAACACTCGCGGGCCCGGATGAGATGGAAGACCTTCGGCATGTCATAGACTGGCTCACCACCGATCCCGATCACGTAATCGGTCCGAGGGTGACTAAGATAGGTGTGCTCGGAGGTTCTTACGGAGGCGCACACTCCTTTCAGATCGCGTCCGATCCGCGAGTCTCGGCGGTGATCCCTCTTGTTGGGTGGACCGACCTCGAGCAGGCGCTCTATCCGAACGGCGCAATCAAGTACAAACTTGGCATCGCGGAGTTCTATTCCGGCTTGGATCAAAACGTAGGCCGGCCGCCTTTTTATAACTTCACACAATTGGAGTTTGATTTGTTCGATGGCGCTGCCGAAGGCCGGGTAGCCGGCAACGTGAAGCAATCGCTTCGCGACCGCTCGATTGCGCACATGAACGCGGACGGGCAGGAAGTGCTCGAGCCGTCGCGACAACCGCGGGTTCCGACCTTCATCATTCAGTCGTGGGACGATTACCTTTTTCCCTCGACTCAAGTGTTGGACGTGTTCTCGCAGATCACCGCGCCAAAACAAATTTACTTTGGCCGGCATGGACATCCACCTGGCGGCAACAGATACGAAGGTGAAGACTATTACATTGCGGCCGAGGTGCTGAGTTGGTTCGATCATTACCTGCGCGGCCTCGGTGGCACAAACTCGCTGCCGGTCACCAGCGCGCCCGCGCCGTTTTCAGTTGTGCCGTTCACGGCAAAGCAGCTTCCGTCCAATGACATTACGTCAACTGCGATGTACATGAAGCCGGGCGGCATTCTGTCGCGCAAGAAGAAAGGACCGGCTCAGGAGGAAACCGCCGGCGGCATCTTTCGTCCCGAACGCATTCGAAGCTCGCATCTTGGGGCGGAGATCCCAGGTCAAGCCGATATGTTCAGCGGCCACGGCGAAGCGCTAGCCGGACTGCCGCAACGCTTCGAGTACACGTTCGCGCCCTGGGAAACAGAAACCGAAATGCTCGGAGCCAGCGAGTTCAGCTTGTTTGTCAGCAGCACTACTTCTGCTGATGTAGATCTGGTAGTTCGAACGTACGACGTTGCGCCTGATGGGTCAGAAACCGAAGTGACAATTGGCGCGATGCGAATGATAGCGCTCGCTCCGGGTGAAATACGGCATGTTACGTTTCGCGATTTCGGCGACGACTGGGTATTTGCCGCCGGCCACTCACTCCGACTCAAAGTTTCGAACATCGACTTTCCCGATTTCAGACCGCCGGGCGCGAATGACAACATCCCATCACAGATCACAATCCATAGTGGAAAGACTTTTCCGTCGAGTATGTGGCTTCCGGTGCGCAGGAAATGACTTCACCTCGGGTCGCGGAGAGATCGTCCGTATTGTCGGCACGGGAATCCTGCGTGCAGCGTTCAACTTTACACCGCCGGGCATTGCTCGTAATTGGTTCAGTGGTGCCGTATCAAAGGGCCCGGTAGCCTGGACGCTTGAGCGCCGGAACCCGGCGACACTTATCCCGTCGACAACTGACTGCTTCGAGCGGAGCTTTCAGCTTTACACCGGCCAAGCTTCCCCGTAACATCAATTAGCGAACTGGACTGACCGCAATTTACCGCAGTAGTTTCAGATCCGCCGGAGACCTGGATGAATGAAATCAAGACCGCCGCGCCCGCCGATGAGTTGATCGCCCTGCTAAGAAAGTCTTTCACGCCGAGCGGCGCTCAATCCTTCGGACACCTCGTGCTGTACACATCGTTCGGCGTTGTTCGTGGGCGCACCGGTTTGGCTTTCTCTCGGGAAACAATCAACAAGGCGAATGGCGACGCGGAAACCAGTTGGCCGGGCGATGTTATCGAGCTCAACGATGTTACGGTCGAGCACTATTCGAATCACCTTGCCAGCGCGAGCTTCGACCGGTTGTACGTGAAGTTATCTGACGTACAGGGATTCGCACTGGTAGGCAATCAAGGGCAGGGCTAGGGTCCTAAAGCGCCGACCCTTCAGATTGACGGATCGGTGTGACATTGTTAGTTTCATGGTACCGGAAACGCAAGGGAAGGGAGGAAACATGACCAAGAAAACTTTTGTTATCGGAACGGTTTTGCTCCTGGCGGTTGTTGCTTTCGCAAGAGAGGGCAAGGCCGTCAAGCTGACGGGCTATATCATCGACAATGCGTGCGCTGCCAGTAAGGCGAAGGGCGAGAACGCCGCGGAAAATGTTAAGAACCACACTGTCAAATGCGCGATGATGCCCCCTTGCGCAAAGAGTGGTTATGCCGTGTACTCGGATGGCAAGCTCTTTAAACTGGACGAAGAAGGAAACAAGAAAGCGGCCGACATCCTCAAGAACACCAAATCCGAAAAGAGCGTGCAAGTTTCGGTTGAAGGAACTGTCGAAGGCGACATCCTCACAGCTAAAAGCATTTCAGAAATCGCAAGCAGTTAGGCGACCCAGCCACAGAGCCACAAAGGTGCGAGGTATGTTTGATTACTTTGCGCCTTTGAGCCTTTGTGCTTGATCGACTTCTCACCTTACTCGCATCACAACCAACGTAAGATCGTCGTGCGGCGGCACGTCTCCGCACCACTCGCGCA
>JADGNW010000054.1 GCA_017883315.1 Blastocatellia bacterium
CCAATCACGGCAAGAAGGGAATGCACCTCTTTCCTTAGTACGGACCAAACATACTCTCGATCTGATAAGCGGCCGGTATCCAATGCGCCTTGATCAAGCAGGGCGCAAATGATAAAGGGGAGAACCGATTCAAGTACGACCCTGAAACTCTCAGTTAAGTCCCCGTCAACATTCTCTGGATCGAACATAAAACTCACTCGCGATCATTTGGCGGCAACCAGTCCTTGGCTCGCAGCAGCCTCAGACGTTCCTGAAACGAAGCAATGCCGAAGATCTTCTCGTAGTGACAGAGCAGGCATGCAGTCTTCCCGCAATCCAGCGCCTTCTTCTTGCGGAATCGCCCGGCTTGCAGCTCGCATTCGCAGTCAACAGGCTCTTTCGGCCAGTGGTGTAAGTAGCGAAGGTGAAATCGGTGTTCGCTTCGGATGCGTGCGCGCTCTTCGTGGTACCTCTTCATTCGTCACCTCTTTCCGGGAGCACGCCGCGCGGCGTACTCCCCTAGTAATGAAGAGGTTCTTTCGCCGAATCAGGTTTTCGTCACGCATTCGTTCTTCCTCGTGAATAGCGCATAGAGCCAAAGTGAGATTATCGTCCACGCGCGGGAGCGATGCTCAACCTTAGATGCTATGACCAAGTGCGGCTCAGAAACGGTTGGGGCTTAACTATCGGTATACCCCGAAACGGATTCAGGACAAGTAAATCGCCATCCCCGCTTACTATACAGTCGGCATCCCCGTTCACAGCAACCTCCAAGAACTTGTTGTCCTTTGGGTCCCGACAATCGATTACTGTCTCGATGATCTCGACTGGCAAAACATCTCGCGTTAATACTTCAAGAAAGAGCAGCCTGTCATCTTCGGTTATGAATTTGTCAAAGCGTGCTCTGCCGAGCACTTGTTGCAACTCCGCCATTGTCGGCCACGACATTATGACCTTCCCTGTCTTGCGCGCTAAGTCGAGCGCTTGACGAGGAACCGATGCTTTGAAAAGAGCTGCGCTGACAAGGACGTTGGTGTCGAATACAAATCTCAATTCATCCTTCATTCAATATTGACTCCAGGATCTCCGGCGTGAGGCCGCGAGCCTGCGCGCGGTCGCTGATCATGTCCATCACTTCTGAAAGATTCATGTTCGGTTGAGTTGACAGCTCTCGCAGCCAGAGTCCCATCAATAGCTGTATCTTCTTTTGATCTTCCTGAGGTGCGGAGTTATAGGCATCCGCTATATCGGGCTCGACTTGGATTGAACTGAGTTCTGTTGACATCGCTGTAGTCTCCCTCGCTATTCAAAACCAGCCCGGGTGATTTTGCAAACCGCGGAACAGACAACCGTGGAACAGACTGGGGCCAGCGGCTCGTCAGGGTGGCTTTCAGTTATTGCTCGTTCTCGTCTTCTTCCTTCTTTGGGCGAGGCTCTTCAGGCTTGCGGACACGAAGCACTGCCGCGAATTTGTCTTCGTAAACCTTCTCGAAGTCGCCGCTGTCATCACACACTTGCATGAAATCGCTTTGAGCATTTTCCGTGACGACATACTCGGAGCCGAAGCGGTCGCGGATCAGCGGAGCCGGATTGTCTTCGTTGCCAAGCGTGATGTCCGCATAAACTTTCCACAACTCCGGATCGCGATCGTACATGTAAGTCGGATCAAGCCCGACAATGTAAGTGTTGTTCGGGTTGTAATGGAACAACATCGGAAACTTGTCCCAGTCGGTGTTGAAAATCATCGAGCCCGGCGGCGTGTGCGCAGCGATCCATTCGGACGCTCCTTGATAGGCGAACGGGTCGTCTTCGCTCTTCACGTCTTCGCGAGCTTGCCAGATTGCTCCACCCATCCAGAGGATCGCCGCTATCGTGACTACCGCGGCTGCGATCGCCGCCAGAGCTCGATCTCGCGTCCGCGCTAGCCACGTGAAGCTCACACGTTCGAGTCTCGGACTGATAGTGAATGCCGCGAACACAATCGCGAACGGCGGCCAGTATTCGATGAAGCGCCGTGACTTGAGTGAGATCAACAGCAGCATCGCTGAGACGATTAAGAAGAACAGCGGCTTGAGGTCGCGCGCGCGGTCTCGATAATCGAATGCCAGCAGCGCTACAAAGTAGATCACAACCGCGGCGGCGCTCGTGCCGAGGAACACCCACGTTTCGTAGGGATACCATTCGACGCCGACGTCTACCGCATAGGCACCGCCGGCTTTCATGAACAGATGTTCGCGCAACAACGCGAGGTTCTTAGGGAAGTAGGGATTGATCACCAGCCCCGCTGCTATACCGATAAACGAAGCCAGCGCGCTCCACAAATCTATTCGGCGCTCGGACAAATAAGCAGTAAGTGAATACACCAGCGCAAAAGCGAGCATCAGCGGGAACAAGCTGTAGGCCCAGACGAACACGAAAGACAACAGACCGACCCACACGTGCTTGCGCTTGAGAATCAGATACGTTCCGACGCCAAGCAGCGCAAGCGACAACGCGGGCGCTCGCGTCATCGACAGTCGATAAAGAAAGGGTTCGGAGCTAGCGACCAGCGGCACAATCCACAGCCATCTGAAGCGGACTCGATGAGCGACCAGCAGCGCGAACAGCGAGACGATTCCGAGACTGGAAAAGACAACGGCTGCGAGCTTCGCGCCTAGTCTCAAATCGCCAAACGTAAACGGGATCAAAAGGACGTGAAACAGGTAATGATGATCGACGTAGTGTTGCTCGTCGAGAGTCGTGAGAGGCAATGCTTTGAACGCCGGGAGATGAGGCCAGTTCTCGCGAAGCATCGCTGCCCAGCGGATGTGATAGTAGCCGTCGTTGTCGAGAATCGCGGGCCCGCCGAACTCGATCCAACCCATCACGGCGAGGATTAACGCGAGCGCGCCGGCGATCTGAAGAGCGCTTAGGAATCGACGGGGCGAGGGGGAGGCAGACGGAGTCACGGGGCGAGCTTCGTCTACACCGGTGTCCGTCGGTACGAATGTTGCCTGGCTTGGATCGGACGTCTCGCCCACTCTCTCCCGTCGCCCCCTCGCCCCGTCGCAGCGTCTCCGCCTCGTTCTGTTCCCTGCCTCTACTTGATACGCGCGGTGATTTGATCGAGGCGCTTAGTCAGCTCATCAAGCTGCGCGATAAACTGCTTTGCCTGATCCGTGTTCAACTGACGGAGCTCGCTGGCAAGCGCGTTGATTCGCTCACGAATTGCGTCGGCGTCACGTTTCGCTTCGCCCTTGCTGAAAGCGCGATAGAACGACGATGCTATCCGGCGTTCAAGCTCATCGGCGTTCGACTTGAGCTCGGCGAAGATGCCCGCGAATGCGATGCGCTGCAAGCGGTCGATTCGTTCTTCGCGCTCTTTCAGACCCGCCGTTCGCTCTCCGAGTTCTTCAGTGCGCGCTTCAATCTGTCGCGCGCGACGATCGAGTTCTTTCTCGAGCGCCTCGGTGCGAGTCGCCAGCACCGAAGCCTGGTCTTCGACCTTGCCGACTTGCTCGGCCGCGCGCGCGGCACGCGTCTCAACTTCGCTCAGCTTCGCGGTGAGCTGCTTCTGAAACCCCTCGGCCGTTTGCCTGGCAGCCTCAGCCTGGCCGACTCCTTCGCCGGCTCGCGCTTCGGCGGCGCCCACGCGGGTGCCGATGCTCGAGAGCTGCTCGGGCAGAGTTTGAAGCTGACCCGTCGCGCTCTTGAGTGAATTCAACTCGCTGCGCTGAGCGGCGATGGTTCGATATTGCTCTTTGAATTTCTTGCCGCTCTGGTAATCGTCTTCGTCCAGCGTCCGTTCAAGCTCGCGCACCCGCGACGCGAGAAGACCTTCGCGCGAATTCCCGCTTCCCTGCTCCGCAGAGCGAACACCGGTTGAACTCAACCCTGAGATAGCATTTACCGATCTCTCTTGGCTATTAACCGAGCCGCCGAAAAGCAGATTGCTCCGCATGAACGCGACCTGTGATGACGGGTTAGCCCGCTGACCAGTCAACTCGAGCGCATACACTACACACCACAGCGCGAACACAACGATGGAGGTTAGGACTGCGAGCCGAACGAAGGCGCGATGCACTAGCGATAAGAGCTTCAACGGCGCTTCGAAAAATGGGGGCGTCTGTATCTCGTCTCGCTCCGGAAACGTAAATCCATGGTCCTCAAATCCGCCAGCGGCAACGCTTTCACCAGAGTCAACCACGACCGGCCCGCGGCGATTGCTTCCGCGGCTAAGAACCGATTTGCCAAATGAATACACGGGCGCAGCGGCATAGCTTGCGAGGAAGACGATCGCAAGCAACCCGAGCCAAGCCAATGCCCAGAGCTTCATTGAAGAATTAATCGAGCCCAGATACGCCCGGTACAATCTCTGATCGCGCTCCTTCAAATACGGCTCGACCTGCCAGATGCCGAGATACCTTTGATTAGCCATGCCGGTAAGCGCGCTCGCCTCCTGATCGATGCGGTCTTCGGAGTAGATGCGGTTGCGATCAAGATAATATTTCAGCCACTCTCGAAACCCGCTGGGATCCTGTCCGCCGTCGAGATACTCGTTCATCACGACTAATGAACCCGAAGGCGAACCCGAGAGCGAATCTGACCAGGCCGCGTCGTTCTCTGAATCAAATCGCGATGTGATCCATCGACCCGGGCCGTTCCTCAGGTAGCGTTCGTAGTCGTTTTGAAACTTCTCATCGGCCAGCAGCCAGTTCCCTTTAAGCCACTCGCGATAGCTTGTAACGTTTACCTCACGTTCCTTCGCGAACTGCGCGAGCGAGGTAGTGTGACGCACCGGGTTGTTCGTCTCTTTCGCGCGCACTACCAAGAAAGTGAGCAGCGCCGACATCGCGACAATCAGGAGCGTAGCCGGCAGCGTTGTCCTCCACGAGCGAAAGTACCTTCCGCCGAACAGCACCAGCAGCGCCAGCATCGGAGTGGCGAAGAAGAAAATGAAAATAAAGAAAAACAGGAAGCCGGGCTGTTCGTGCGGCAACACGGGATTCCATTGTTTCGGCACGGGCGCGAAGCGAACAAAAAGCATCGTCAGCAGCCAGACGAGCGCGAGCGCAAGCTGCTGTCCGACGACGAGCAACAGGAACACCGATGCTCGCGCTCCCCACGGTCCGCCTTGAAAGCGGCGCAACAGAGACCGGTTCAACCGTTCGTCGATCTCCGTGCGAAGCGCGGTGAAGTCTTCATCAGTTGTTTCGAGTTGCGCATTGTTTAGCTCGCGCCGCAACCGCGAAAGCTTCACCGTAGCCGCCAGCTTAGCAAAAAGAGACACGCCGCGTTCCTGCGCGTCGAGAGCCGCCAGGTATTCGCGAAGCGTGTCTGTATCACGCGTTATGACTGTTTCCATATTTGAGGTTGGGGGTCAGAGGTTAGAGGTTGGAGCCGGATCAGCAACTCGAAGCACTAACGCTTACCCCGATCTTCTATGTTTGAAAATTCTGTGCGACTTTTAGCTCATCACCGTTCATCGCATCCAGGTACATGGTCCAGGTCATTGATTTTCCGGCGACCACTTCCCACGCGAGATGTACCTCGACGGCATCGCCCTTCTGGATCGGAAGAATGACTAATCGCTTCACGGTCACTTCGCTCGGGGCGCCGATCTCCAGGCGCTGCTCGCGCCCTGCGGTATCCGTATAGGTGAACACTTTGCCGACAACCTTCTTAGCCGCCACGTCTCTGTCCGTGGAAGGCTTCAAAGGCAAATCGACGACTGGTATGAACCTGTCGTCCAGTTGCATCAGCCTTCCGTCACTACTAACAACCGCAACCATCTCGCCGAAGTTGCCAGCTACTGGATAAGCATAGTTCCCCTGGCGAAATGTCAGCCGCCGCGTATCAGCCGACTCGTCGGCGCTGATAAGCGAGATTGACGTGGGATCTGCGCCGAGCAGATCACGCCATCGATCGATGAATAGTTTCATCGCTTGTCGAAGCGCGAATGCTTCAGTGCCCGACTCAGGCGTGGCGCCTAACAGCTTTATTCCGCCCGAGACTCCAAGCAGCGAGCGCGGCGTATCAATTATGGGATAGAGATCGGGCGGAGTCTGGGGCACGCCGTATGAATCAAGCATCCGCCTCCAGTCTCGCTCAGCCTTCGCGCGCTGGTCAGCCGAGTCCTTTATCATCGCTGGATAGTTCTGCTTCGAGCCGCCTGAACCCTGGGGCGAAACATCCCATCCGGTCAGAAGAAAGGCAGCGATGAGATAAGTGGCAGTCAGTGCGCTCATAGGTGCATAGAAGCGGAACGCGCGCATCCTTGCTAAACTCGGGCTCAATTACCGCGCGCGAGAAGAAGTTCAATAGACGATTATTCATGTTTTCAAATGACCGGGCAAGGTGCCCACTCTTGCCCGAGGTCGAGGAACTCATCATTGGCTGTCAAATCAAGTGATCGTAGTCGCGGTGGCTGCCAATCCAAAACCACACGACGCCGTCCGGCGGCTCAGCGAGTGCCAAAGCGCGATAGCGAAGTCCGACGCGCACGGACCACAAGTCACCAGTTCTCTTGAAGTGTAATGAAGGGTGCCACGGATTAGCTCGGAGGAGTTCGAAATTCTTGTCGGCTAGAGCTTGAACGTCCCGCGAAAGCTCTCGGTAGTGGTACCAGAATTCGGGTAGGGCGGTATGGTTCAAAGCGGCTGGTTGCGTCCGGCAGCAATATCGTCTCTCATCTTCTTGATGAGCTTATCCAATTTCCCTGCTCTCAAGTCCTGTTCTATTTGCCGGTCCCAATCCGCATTTTCCAGTTCAGCCAGAATCACAGCAGCCATGGCATCCTGCTCAGCAAGACTCAGCTGCTTGACCTTGTCAATTGCTTCCTCGAGTAGCCGGGTCATACCCTTCGATTATAAGTGGCCATCACCTTGGTCACAAGCACTCATTGTGTCACTACTCAGTTCCGGTATTATTCCTTTGTGATTTTCGACTTCGTATTAAAACGGATTCGCCGAGAGCGTCAAGCTGAGAAGCGCACGAAGTCGTCAACGACAGCCCTCGTTGACGGTGAGGACGAATCACCGGACCCAGACAGTCCCTTTCCTGATCCGGTGGCTATCGAATTCCAAGACGTGATTGATCTTCACTCGATCCCGGCTAAGCAGACTCGCGCGGTGGTTGAAGACTACCTCGAAGAAGCGCGGCGTCGAGGGGTTCGCTTTGTTCGCATCATTCACGGCAAAGGTGTCGGTGTTCAGCGAGAGATAGTCCGGTCGATCCTCGAGCGCACGCCCTGGGTGGTTGACTTCCGCGATGCACCCGGGGAAGCCGGCGGCTGGGGGGCTACAATTGCAACGCTCGGCAGCGACGACGCGAGCATTGATTGAGCGAAGCCCTAAGTCATAAACCGTGTCCGTTCAGTCGCAGGTTCAGTTGTATACCAGCGGCTCCTTTATGATAAATTATTTTGGCTATGAAATACTCGATTCCAAAACGATACGTCGCGCTGTTGGGCTTGGTAACTTTACTCTCAGCCTGTGCAGGATCACCCGAGAATTCGGCTTCGTCAAACAGTAACTCTGCTCAGCAAGCCAACAGCAATTCTCAGCAACCAGTCGAGCAAGGCAATACCGCGGATGCACCGCCGAGCGTGGCGCCACCGGCGGTGCAGCTTATGCCTCCGCCCCCGCCCCCCCCGGTGCAGCCTCCCGCAACGGCCACCGTCAACGGTGCAATACCACCAAAACCGGCAGCTAATGGTGGAGCGCCGAAGTTGATCGCGCCGCCAAAGCGGCTGGAGTTTGGCAAGCAGCCTCAGGACAAGACTCTCATTCGCGCGATAGTCATCAAGAACGGAGGGCGGGCCAATCTCAACGTCGAGTCGGTCACGCCAAGCTGAGGATGCACCACCGTGGACTTCCCGAAAGTCCTCCGGCCTGGTCAGGCCGGCACTATCAAAGTAAAGGTCGAGACGGGCAAAGAGCCCGGCGAGCATGTCAAGTCTGTAACTATTAAAACAAACGATCCGAATGATCCGTCTCACATCGTTCAATTTGCGTTCGATGTGAAAGGCTGACCTCAGTTGCGCCGCAATGCTCAAGACAAAACCCGAATATGACGAAATGCTCTCTGCAGTCGGGCGACGACTGCAGTCAAACGCGATTCGCAAGCTCACCAAACTGCTGGGCAGCAGAGAAGTAATCTCGCTGGCCGCAGGCGCGCCGAGTTTCGAGACGTTCCCGGTTCAGGAGCTGGCAGAAATCTCCGCACGAGTCCTGCGCGACCACGGGCGGTTTGCGCTACAGTACGGACCAACGCGAGGGCTGAGCGGCCTGGTCGAAGCTGTGGCTGGTATTCTCAGGTCGCGCGGCATCGCGGACTCTAAGCCATCGGAAATCGTGATGACCACCGGCTCGCAGCAAGGGCTCGATCTCATCGCTCGAGTTTTGTTGGACCCGGGCGACGTCGTGCTGGTCGAGCTGCCCAGCTACATCGGCGGGCTCATCGCGCTATATAACGCTCAAGCTGAATTGGTCGGTGTTCGTCAGGACGACGACGGCATGGTCATCAGCGATCTTCGAGAGAAGATCGACCGCGCTCTTTCCGAAGGGCGCCGAGTGAAATGCATCTACACGATTCCGAATTTTCAAAACCCTTCAGGTGTGACGCTTGCAGGCGAACGCCGCAAAGAGCTGGCCGAGGTCGCCGAGCAGTATGACCTCTTGATCATCGAAGACGACGCGTACTTTGATCTCTACTTCACCGAGGAGGCATCTCGATTGATGCCACTCGCGGCGCTTTGTCCTGATAGGGTGGTCTACCTGGGCACCTTTTCAAAAGTGCTCGCGCCGGGCCTGCGCAGCGCGTGGCTGCGTGCTCCCGAAGCGCTAGCCACGAAAGTGGAGCTGGCCAAGGAAGGCGCCGATCTGTCGTCCAGCATGTTCGATCAAGCAATAGTCATCGAAGCCATCCGCGAAGGCTTGATCGAACGGCGGCTGCCCGAGCTTCGCGAGTTCTATCGGATCCGTTGCCGCGCGATGCTTGAAGCGCTTGAGCGTTTCGCTCCCGCCGAGTCGCATTGGACCAAGCCCGTGGGCGGCTTCTTCATCCTTATGCAGCTCGCGGCAGAGACTGACGCAGCAGCAGCTCTACCCGAGGCGATAGAAAACGGCGTGGCCTACGTGCCGGGCCAATCTTTCTTCGTAGATGGAAGCGGCGCAAACACGCTGCGCCTCGCGTATTCCAAGGAGTCACCGGAAGCGATCAAGGATGGGGTCCAGAGGATGTGTCGCGTATTTCAGAATGCGAAAGCGCTGGTAGAAGGTTGAATGGTGACAACCATTGTTACGCAAGCGATGACAATCATTGTCATTATACAAATGAGATGAATCTTCCAGATCGGATCTGCCCTTCATCCCTCGGTCAATATGCAGCATCCGTGCTTGATATGGTCCTTCAATCTGGTTGAACCGGACATGCGCTCTTACCCGGCCCGGCTATCGTGATTGCTGATTTCGTCTGTGCCTTCAATAACATCGTTGGTGAGCGAACGTTGCGCTTGATACTGGAACGGCAATTGATAGTTGATCTGTGTCGCTCCCAATAGCCAGGCAATCATTTTCGGGATGCTTGAGTGTCTGTCGCCCCTTGTTGCAAAAGCCCCTTCTCATTAGCCCCTTTATTCCGATCAACCGCCGCTGCGCCGACGTCGCGAGTATTGCTCGCACGATAAGCGCGCGGCGGTTTCGGCTTTTTGCTCTCATTTCTTTATGGCTCTTGTCTGGGCGTCCTTGGGACGAGTGGCAGTCGCGACGACAATGCCTTTACTCGTAGCAAGCACAAGCGTGCCGCGTATGAAGATGGGATCGGCTACGATCTCGAAATCTTTATCGAGCTGATAGAGATTAACGCGGCGGCCGTCCGCGTTCAGAAATACCGCAACGTAGTCGCCGTGGAGCGGAGCAACGAGGCTCGCATCGCCCTCGACAATCGGAGCCGAGGTAATGCGATTTTCAAGTCGGCGCTTCCAGATGCGATCGCCGGTCGAGCGAGCGAGCGCGTACACGAAGTTGTCGAAGGACGCGACAAGCACGCGGTCGCCGGCAATCACTGGCGATGCTTCCACGGCTGCGCCCGTTCGCGACCGCCACCGAAGCTTGCCCGTGAGAATATCGACTGAGTAAACGTAGCCGTCAGCCGAACCAAAGTAGACGGCGTGCTCATCAAGTGCGGGCTGACCGACGACCTTGCCCGATGTCTGATACTTCCATATTAGCTGTCCGCGCTCGAGCTCGACCGAGCGAATTGCGCCATCGTCGCTTCCGAAATAAATCGCGCGATCCGTCACAAGCGCGCAACCGCGAACCACGTCTTGAGTCTCAACCTTCCATACCACTTCGCCGTTCTTTGCCTCAAGCGCGTAAAAAGATCCATCCGCGCTACCGGCATAGATCCGGCCGGCGCCTTGCTCGAGCGGCGATGAGAGCGGGCGCGGGTAATCTTTGACCCAAACCGTCAAGCCGGTGCTCTTGTCCACCGCGCGAAGCGATCCTCCCACTTCCGACCCGTCGTCGGCAAACTTGTTCGTCGCGATGTAGACCGAGTTCTCTGCGACCGCAACCGGCGCGCTGATGATGCCGCCCGGTTCGCCGGTCCACAGCAAAGCTCCCGTCTCCCGGTCAAGACAAAGCACGCGTCCTCCCGCAAGAGGCAAATAGATTCGCGCTTCGTCGACAGATGGCGGAACAGTAGATGCGCTGTCCGTGAGGTAATGCCAGGCTCGCTTGAAAGGAAGTGCTAGCCGTGAGGTTGAAGTCGCGCCGACTTCCGCCGGTAGTTCCTGCGCGGCCGCCCGCTTGCGTCGTGCCTCAGCTTTTTGCTGTTCCTTAGTTTGAGTCGAACCCGCCGGTTTAGAGCTGGTCTGGGCCAGCACGACGATAGGAAGAAGAAGTGCAAACGCGAGAGTCCTTATTGATGTCAGGCGTGTAATCACACTGTCCGTTCACTGGCTTGCCAGCACTCGCTCGCCTTCCTGTCGTGTCCAATCACACAAAGTCTGTTTGTCGGAATCCGACAACCGGGCTGCAGGATGAAGAACCAGGTAAGACTTCAACGGCATTCCGCCGGTCTTCACTTCTTCGCATATTTTTTGCAGCTTGCGAGCTTTCTTTTTTGGATCGTACGTGCCCCAATCAGACAACGACAGATCCTTGCGACCGTCGTTCACATCGTTGACAAGCAGCCATGAAACAGGAGCAACCTGGCTGTACCATGGCCAAGTCGTCTTGTTGGAGTGACAATCGTTGCACGCGCGTTCCAGGATCGCAGCTACCTCCGAGCTCATAGTCGTATTCGCGCGGATCGTTTTCGTTTCGTCGACTGGAGGGTTCGTTCTTGCGGGACGGATGGCTTGAATCGCTGCCAGAAGCACAACCAAAATAATCCCGGTCCATTTCAGCGTTTTCTTCATTCGCAAATCCAATCTCTCGGCGATACTTGGTCGCGCGAGCGAAGGAGTCTGTTGTGTGACGAGACGCGCTCGCCACACAACTCACTCGTAGCTACCTTGCTACTTCGTAATGCCCCACTGCCAGAGCATAAAGGCATAAACGAATGCAGTCTCATGCAGCGCGTCGTAGCGGCCAGACGAGCCGCCGTGACCCGCTCCCATATTCGCCTTCAGCAAGAGTGGGTTCTTGTCGGTCTTCGTCACACGCAACTTCGCTACGAACTTCGTGCCTTCCCAGTACGGCACCTGGCTATCGTTCAACGAAACCTGCACGAGCAGCGCCGGATAGTTCTGAGGTCGAATGTTGTCGTAAGGCGAATACTTGATCATGTAGTCGAATGCTGGCTTCTCGTTGGGATTGCCCCATTCGATCCATTCGCTGCTCGTGAGCGGTAATGAACCGTCAAGCATGGTGTTCATCACGTCGACGAATGGAACTTGAGCTACGACTGCTTTGAACAAATCCGGCCGCATGTTCGTCACCGCGCCCATCAGCAAGCCGCCCGCGCTGCCGCCTTGAATCTCCATTCGGTCTGCCGACGTGTACTTGTTCTTCTCAAGATACTCAGCGCAGTCGATGAAGTCGTAAAAGGTGTTCAGCTTGGTCATCATCCGGCCTTGCTCGCGCCACTCTTCGCCAAGCTCGCCGCCCCCGCGAATGTAGGCCAGCGCATAGATCACCCCTCGATCAAGCAGGGCCAGCCGGCTCGACGAAAACGTAGGCGCCATTGATGCGCCGTATGAGCCATAAGCGTAGAGCAGCATCGGAGCCGACCCGTCGAACTTCACGCCTATCTTGTACACGAGCGAAACCGGCACTTTCGTGCCGTCACGCGCGACTGCCCAGATCCGCTTCGCCTCGTATTTTTTCGCGTCGTAGCCGCCCAGCACCTCTTGCTGCTTGAGCAGCTTGCGCTGGCGCGTATTCATATCGTAGTCGTACACCGAATTCGGCGTGACCATCGATTGATAGTTGAACCGCACGGTCGGCGTGTTGTACTCGGGATTGGCCCCCATGAATAGCGCGTAATCTGATTCATCGGTTGTGATCCGATGCGATTGCTTCGTTCTCATATCGATCACGCGCAGGTAATTCAGACCACCTTCCTTTTCCGAAACCACAAAGAAATTCGCAAAAGTAGCCAGCCCATCGATCTTTATCTTCGGATTGTGATCGATGAACGGCTTCCAGTTCTTTTCAGACGGATCGTTGATCGGCGCGGTGACTACGCGGAAGTTCTTCGCGTTCTTGTTCGTCGTGATGAAGAACTGACCTTTGTAGTGATCGACATCGTATTCGTGACCATCCTGGCGCGGCAGGATGATTTTGAATTCACCTGTCGGATTGTCGGCGGGCAAATATCTAACCTCTCTGGACGTCTTCGCATAGGACCCGAGAAAAATCATCTTCTTGTCGAGCGAGCGGCCCGCGCCGACGTCGAACAGTTCGTCCTTCTCTTCGTAGAGCGAATCGTTTTTGTCGCTTCCAACGACGTGCCGCCAGAACTTGTCCGACCGTTTTGAAACGGCGTCTTCCGTAGTGTAGAAGAGCGTTTTATTGTCATTCGCCCAAACCACGGAACCGGTGCGCTCGATCTTCTCGCCCAGAGTCTCGCCGGTTTTCAGGTTCTTGACGTGAAGGGTGTACTGACGATAGCCCGTCGTGTCCGTTGAATAAGCGAGCCAGTTGCCGTCATCGCTGACATCGTAGGCGCCAAGACCCAGAAACGTGTTTCCTTCGGCAAGCTTGTTCAGATCCAGCAGCAGTTCTTCTTTGGCGTCCATGCTCTGCTTGCGGCACATGTAGGGATACTGTTTCCCTTCCTCGGTTCTGGAATAGTAGTAGTAATCTCCAATACGTGACGGAACGCTCAGATCGGTCTGCTTGATGTGACCGAGCATTTCTTTATAGAGCGCGTCTTGCAATTCCTTTGTGGGCTTCATCACGTCTTCAGTGTAAGCGTTTTCGTCTTCAAGATACTTGATGACTTCCGGGTTCTCTTTCCCTCGAAGCCAGAAGTAATCGTCCTTCATCGTGTAGCCATGAATTTCGGTGCTGTGCGGCACCTTCCTGGCTACCGGCGGCTGTTTCGCGCCGTCCTTGGCCGGAGTAATTGCAGCAACCAGCGCGATGAGCAAGGCCGCTTGCAGCAAAAGGGCTGTTGTCACTCTTTTCATATAATCCTCTTGATTGAAACCAGGTCGCTTTCGTCCTTGTTGGTTTTCAGTTTGAAGGCTCTGGGCTTCAAACAATTCTCGGTCAGGTTGGCAGATGTGCGCAAGTAGCTTTCACCAGGCTTTCACCATGATGGGCTTGCAGCCGCGCTTCGCGAGCGGCGCTTGCCATCTCCTCGAAATCATTTACCGGTGAACAGCGTCTTCTCGTCCACGAAACAGAGACCGTTGCCCCAGGGATCTTCGACATAGAACGATCGCTCACCCCACGGTCGAGTCACAATATCGCCGGCGCTTTCATCGTGGACCTCCTCCTTGGACAGGCACCCGAGTTCGCCCGCACGAGCGTGAAACCCCTCGAGGTCTGCGACGGAGAAATACACGTCATCGACGTTCGGCGTCGGTTCTATGTTGCCGGGCGTAGGGTCGAGTATCGCGAGAATGACCGAGCCGCAGTCGAAGTAAGCGCGTGAAGCTCTGAGTTTCCTTCCGTCGATGCCGAGCAACGTGGAATAGAAGTCGACCGCTTTGTCCAGGTCGGATACCTGCAGCACTACTCGAAACAATACAGGAATGTCAGTCATGGCTTATCTCCCTGCATGAATTCAATCGCCATATTAGCGGACTGCAAAAGCGAAGTCACTTGCGCGCAAGCGTGTCGGCAAGTTTGACATGCTCTATAGTCTACGATAATTTTCCTTGCGGCAGGCATCGCTTCACCTTCATCCCCAAAGGAGCCTACATGAGAAAGATCGTCGTCGCAGTCGTCATGACCGCGATGATCGTTTCGGCGGGCTGCAGAGGCGGTTCGTCCGGCGTCGTCAGCGGAACTCCCAATCCACCCTTCCAGGGCGACCCGCCACAAGATGCGTATGTTTACACCGGCGAGAGCGGCGTTTACGGCGGTACGATTGTGTTGTCAGAGCCGGATGACATCAAGACGTTCAACATCATTCGCGCATCTGACACCGCTACAGCGGACGTGCTCTGGTACAACGTGTTTCGCTGCCCAGTCGATTATCGCAACGGAGGTAATCCGCCAGATTTCGATCCCGGCCTGTGCACAAAATGGGAAGAGTCTCCCGACGCGAAGGTGTGGACGTTTCACTTGAGACGAGGCGTGCGCTGGTCTGACGGCGAACCCTTCAGCGCTGATGATCTCGTATTCACGTATAACGTAATACTCGACAAGAACGTCGATACGGCCTCGCGCGACGTTTTCGTCGAAGGCAAGAATGAGAAGGGCGAGCCCATCTATCCTTCGATCGAGAAGGTCGACGACTACACTGTGCGCTTCAACCTCCACCGGCCCAACGCGGCATTCCTCGAAGCGGTCTACAATATCTGGCTCATACCGAAGCACAAATGGGAGCAACCCTGGCGCACCGGCAGGTTTGCCGACACGATGAAGCTCAGCGACGATCCCAGCACCATCATCGGCTTAGGCCCGTTTCGAGTGAAGGAGTATGTGAGCGGCCAACGTGTAGTGCTCGAGCGCAACCCGTACTTCTGGAAAGTAGACAGCCGCGGGCAGCGCTTGCCCTATCTCGACCGAATGGTCTTCGTCATCGTGAAGGACTTCAACACCGTTCAGTCCAAGTTCCAGGTGGGCGAGATCGATGTGATGCCGCGCGTTCGTCCTCAGGACTACCCGCTGGTCAAGAGAATGGAGAGCGCCGACATCAAGGTTGAAGATATAGGCGTCTCGTATGACACGAATTGGATTGCATTTAATCAGAACACCGAGAGCAATCCGAAAACCCGCAAGGCATTTGTCGAGCCGTGGAAGCTGAAACTCTTTCGCGATGTCAAGTTTCGCCAGGCTGTTTCGTATTCGATAAATCGCGAGGCCCTGGCCAACACCGTGTTCTCAGCGCGAGCCGTGCCGCTCTATTCATTCGTGTCGCCCGGAGATACAACATGGTTCAGCGACGACATAATGAAATATCCGTATGATCTCGCGCGGGCCAAACAGTTGTTCGCCGACGTCGGGCTCAAGGACACCAACGGCGACGGCTTTCTCGAAGACGGCGAGGGTCATACTGTCGAGATCAACATCAACACAAACTCCAGCAATAGCCAGCGAGTCGAGACGATAAGTTTTGTTGCCAGGAACCTGCAGGACGTGGGCATCAAAGCCAACGCGGTTCCAATCGCATTCGGAGTGCTGATCGACAAGATGCAATCGACGTTTGACTTTGATGCGTTGATGCTGGGCTGGCAGCCAACCCCGCCCCCCGGCCCCTTGGGAAACAAGAACGTCGTCTGTTCCTGGGGCTTGCAGCACGCCTGCTTTGCAAGTCAGGAAAAGCCGTCAACCGAATGGGAAGCGCACATCGATCAGCTCATGCAGGAGATCGAGTCGTCGCCGGACCAGGCCGAGCGCCACCGGCTCTATGCCCAGGTTCAACGAATATGGTCGGAGTACCTGCCCGAGATAAACCTGGTCGCGCCGCGTGAGGCCGTCGCTTACAAGAACAAGTTTGGCAATCTTCATCCGGTTGCCCTGCCGCCTCGCGCTACCTGGAACTGCGAAGAGATTTACGTGAAGAAGTGAGAGCCAGAGGTCAGAAGTCAGAAGTCAGAGATCGGAGGTCAGAGATCAGAAGTCAGAGCCCAGAGGTCAGTCCATGGTCCCGCCCTCCGACTTCCGATCTCCGACCTCTGACTTCTGATCTCTGACCTCCGATCTCTGACCTCTGACTTCTGACCTCTGACCTCTGATGAAGACTTTCCTCATAAGACGCCTCCTGGCAGCTATTCCGCTGATATTCGTTGTTACCTTCATCACGAAGGCGATGCTGGTCGCCTCGCCAGGCAATTATCTCGACACCATCAGACTCAACCCGGCAATATCACGCGAGTACGTCGCGCAGATGGAGCGAATGTACCATCTCGACAGCGACAACGTCTTCGAGCGCTACTGGTATTGGCTTTGGCCCGCGGTCCAGGGTGATTTCGGATATTCATTCACCAAGAGCGCGACGGTTGGATCGCTGATCGGCGAGCGAGTGTTGAATACGCTGCTGCTGACCGGCTCGGCGCTTGTGTTCTCGTGGCTGTTCGCGATTCCGCTTGGAATGCTTGCGGCGGTGTATCGCAATCGCTGGCTCGACAAGCTCATCGGGTTCATATCGTTTTTCGGGCTCTCAATTCCGAGTGTGTTCTTTTCGCTGCTGATGATTCTTTTCGCCGCCAAGACAGGCTTGTTTCCGGCTGGCGGGATTCACAATCAAGTGATGTGGGACGTGATGACGCCCTGGGAGCGTTTTGTCGATACGCTCTGGCATCTGGTTCTGCCGATGATCGTGCTCGGGACGATCGGGATGGCGCAATATGTTCGCCAGATGCGCAGCGAGATGATCGAGACTCTGTCGCAGGACTTCATTCGCACCGCGACTGCAAAAGGACTAAGCCGCTGGCGAGTGTTGACTCGCCACGCGCTTGGAAACGCGATCAATCCGCTGATCACGATATTCGGTTTCTCGCTCGCGACGCTGCTTGCCGGCGCGCTGTTGGTCGAGTATGTGTTTGGCTGGCCGGGCCTGGGGACATTGATCTTCGACGCGCTTTCGAGCAAGGACGAGCCCATTGTGATGGCTTCAGTAGTGATGCTGGTGTTGATGCTGGTCGCTGGAAATCTCATCGCAGACGTGTTGCTTGCGATCATCGATCCGCGAATCCGGCTCGAGTAATTCTGGATGACTGACCTGATCAAGCACGATAAACCCGCGACGACGCCCTCCCGTGAAGAAGCCGCCATAACAGCGCTCACCGGCGACGCGCAGGCGGCAGAAGCCGGTGCGCTCGATCTGGCAAGCTCGGCTTATGCGACAATCTCGCGGGTGGGTGGGCGCTCGCCTTCACAACTACTGTGGCTCAAGCTACGCAGAAATCGCACTGCCATGCTTGGTCTGTACACGCTTGTGGCGATGTATGCGGCGGCGATACTGGCGGGGTTCATCGCGCCGTATAAGTACGACAATGCCAGGCACGATTTGCCTTTCCATACTCCGATGCTTGGCCGCATACATTTTTTCGATGAGCAGGGCAGCCTGAGGCGTCCCTTCGTCTACGGCATCATTCCGGTCGATCCGCAGCTTGCTACTTATCGCGACGATACCTCTCGATTTCCGATTCGTCTATTCGTTCGCGGCGAGAGCTATCGGATACTTTGGCTCGTGAGCTCGAACATTCACTTGTTCGGAGTAGATGAACCGGGGCACATCTTTCTGTTCGGGGCGGATCAGGTAGGCCAGGACATCTTTTCGAGAATCCTCTACGGCGCTCAAGTCTCCTTGTCGATTGGAATACTCGGAATCCTCATTTCAACGATCACCGGAATGATACTCGGAGGGATCGCCGGGTACTTCGGCGGGGTGACCGACTTTGCGTTGATGCGCTCGGTCGAGGTGTTACTCGCGCTGCCAGGCTTGTATTTCATCTTGATTCTCCGGCAGCTCTTTGGCACCGGGATGAGTTCTACGCATATCTATTTCATCATCGTCATCATTCTGGCGTTCATAGGATGGGCAACGGAAGCGAGAGTGATTCGAGGAATGGTTTTGTCGCTCAAAGAACAGGAGTATGTGATCGCGGCCCGAGCGATGGGCTTCAGCAATTCGAGAATCATTATTCGCCACATCCTTCCAAACACTCTTTCGTTTGTTATTGTCACCGCGACGTTATCGGTGCCGTTCTATATTCTGGGCGAGGTCGCGCTGTCGTTTTTGGGAGTGGGAATACAGGAGCCCGAAGCGAGCTGGGGCAACATGCTGGTTGCCGCACAGAACAATCGCTACCTGAACGACTTCCCGTGGGTGCTGATTCCCGGCGTGTTTATCTTCGTGGCGGTGATGGCTTGGAACTTTCTGGGCGATGGCTTGCGCGATGCGGCCGATCCGCGGACATTGAGTTAGAGGTATATGGTCTTGATACATGCTGCTTCGAGGATGATAATTCGGACTCGGAGAAGGTATGAAAAACAAGCGAGAGTCTGTGCCTATTGTGATTGCTCCCAAACCTCCCAGGCAAGAAATCTCAGATGCTGAGTTTCGCCGACGGCTAAAGAGAATAGCTGAATGGAGGAAAGAGCGCCTTGCCGAGCTTCGCTCCAAGAATTTGCGTTGACGTTTATTTTGCCTGTCCGTTACGAAGCTGGCTATCAGGACACCCTCCCCTTTTCTACGCGTGCAAGAACGAAAAGTAACAATCTCAAATCGTCTCGGCCTACACGCTCGCGCTGCTGCGCGGCTTGTGCGCCGGGCCTCGCAGTTCAACAGCAGCGTCGAGCTCCTTCGCGAAGACACGGGCGAGAGCGCCGACGGCAAATCGATTCTCAGCGTTCTGTTGCTTGCTGCCTCGCCCGGAACTTGCCTTATAATCAAGACCGAAGGTGACGATGAAGAGCGCGCAGTGAATGCGCTCGCGGAATTGGTTGAACAGAGATTCCTAGAGGAACTATCGGATGGCGTCTTCTAGCGCGGCTCGTTCGCGCGACGTGAAGCTGCAAGGCGTTCCCGCTTCGCCCGGAATCGCGGCAGGGCG
>JADGNW010000342.1 GCA_017883315.1 Blastocatellia bacterium
ATTCGTCGCGCTTGCCGTGTGCTCGACTGTGTTCGTGACGGTGTGTCTGATCGCGGCATTTGCAACCGGCGCGCTGAGCGCCGCCGAGAAGATCGAGATGCGCGGCACGCTGCTGCGGTTTTATCGCACAGGCTCGAAACGGCTCGGCCTTTCGACAACTGAGATTGAGGATCAAGCGGCATGATCGGTGAGAGCAACAAAATGAACGCGGGAGCGCTGTTCGACCGGCGCGCCGAAAGTGTGCTGCTCGCGCCACGCGCGGCGGATGAGAAGAAGGAGCGCGCCGAGCCCGCTTCACATCCTCTCGCCTTCGCCGGACTGTTCCTGTTCACGCTGCTGCTCTACGTCAGGCCCAACGAGCTGTTTCCCGATGTGTTTGGAATCTTCCCGATCATGAAGATCGTCGCGATACTCACGCTGATCGTCTACATCGGAGGGAAACTTGGCCACGGAGAACGCCTGTCGATGTGGCCGCTCGAGATGTCGATGCTCTCGGTCATCATCCTGCTGGGAATAATTCTTACACCGATAGCCGCGGCGCCCCAAGCCAGCATCGATCTGCTCACGGACACGTTTTTCAAAGTCGTCGTGATCTTTGTGCTGATGATCAACCTGGTCGATACCAGGAAGCGGCTGCTGTTGATGATGAAGCTCGTGGTGATCTGCGGCACCGGCATCGCGGCAGGCAGCATCGAGAAGTTTGTGGAAGGCAAGTTCACCGCAACGATTCAGGGCGTCGGCGTCAGGATAGAAGGAACAGTCGGTGGGATCTTTGGCAACCCGAACGACCTCGCTATGGCGCTGGACATGCTGTTACCGCTCGCGATTGTTCTCGCGCTCACCAGCAAGCCTGCGGGCCGGCTGCTCTATTCAGCTTGCGCCCTTGTTCTTGCGATGGGAGTGGTTGTGACGTTTTCGCGAGGCGGCTTTCTCGGTCTCGCAGCGGCGGGCGGCGTTCTGCTCTGGAAGCTGGGCCGCAACAATAAACTCACTACCGTGATGGCCGCTTTAGCTGCGTGTCTTGTGCTCGCGATGTCGATGCCCGCAGGTTACACGGACCGGTTGTTCACAATTATCCACACCGAGCAAGACACTACCAATTCGGCGCAGGAGCGCCAGGGTGAAATGAAGCAGGCGCTCGAAATTGCGTTGCGCCATCCATTCCTCGGAATCGGGATGGGCAACTACCCGTTCTATTCCAATCACGCGATCAGGGCGCATAACGCCTATATTGAAGTGGCTGGCGAGCTCGGTATCGCCGGGCTCATAGCTTATTTGATTTTGATATTCGCCCCGCTGCGCAGCTTGAAGCGCATAGAGCGCGAGACGTCGGGGACGAAGGACCCCCGAAAGCGCGAGCTGCGTTTTCTGAGCGCTGGGGTGCACGCGGCGATCATAGGCTACTTCGTCTGCGCAGTTTTTTCATCTGCCCAGTATCAATGGTACCTCTTCTACGTTGTCGGATACGCGCTGTCGCTTAGGAGGCTTCACGCGATGAAGCAAACTGATGACGCCGAGGCCAACGCAATGGAAGTGAGGCCTGCTGCAGTCGAGCGGGGGTTTCTGTGGAAGCGTGAAGCAGTCTGAGGTTTAGCATATGTGTGGCATTGCAGGAATGTTTGGACCCGAAGGATCGATGAGCCCGGAGCAGCGGCGCCAGGTGATCGAGCAGATGTGCCGTGTCATCGAGCATCGCGGACCCGATGATGAAGGCTTCCATATCGACGGCGGACTGGCCATTGGAATGCGCCGGCTCTCGATCATCGATCTGTTCACCGGACGGCAGCCGATCTCAAACGAAGACGGCTCGATATGGATCGTGTTCAACGGTGAGATCTACAACTTCCAGGAGCTTCGCGAGGATCTGATTCGCCGCGGCCATACTTTTCAGACCGGCACTGATACCGAGGTGATCGTTCACCTCTACGAAGACGAAGGCGAGCGCTGCGTCGAGCGCCTTCGCGGAATGTTTGCTTTTGCGATTTGGGACAAACGCGAGCGCAAGCTGTTCATCGCGCGAGACCGGGTCGGCGTAAAGCCGCTTCACTATTGCGTCGCTGGTGAGACTCTGGTCTTCGCGTCCGAGATCAAGTCGATACTTCAACACCCCGCCGTCACGCGCGAGGTAAACCTCGACGCGATCTCCGACTTTCTGACCTTCGGCTACGTGCCCGATCCGGCAAGCGCATTCCGAGGAATATTCAAGCTCGAGCCCGGTCACACGCTGACCTTCAAGAACGGCCGCCTCACCACAAAGCGTTATTGGGATTTCGATTACCATCAAAACGGCGCGGACGAACCGGTCCGCGACGAGAGCTACTACACCGAGCGCGTTCGTGAGCTGATAGCCGAATCGGTCAAGCTGCGGCTGGTAAGCGATGTTCCGCTCGGCGCGTTCCTTTCGGGTGGAATCGATTCAAGCACGGTCGTGGCTATGATGGCTCGCGAGATGGACAGGCCGGTTAAGACTTTTTCAATCGGCTTCACCGAATCAAGCTTTGACGAGCTGCATTACGCGCGAATCACCGCTCGCCACTTCAACACCGAGCACCACGAATTCATCGTCACCCCCGACGTGTGCAAGCTGGTCGACGAAATCATCTGGCATCACGACGAACCGTTCGCCGACGTCTCGAGCATACCGACTTACATAGTGTCGAAGATGGCTCGCGAGCACGTCACCGTGGTTCTTTCCGGCGACGGCGGCGACGAGTTGTTTGGCGGCTACGATCGTTACCTGATAGATCGCAAGCGACAGGTATTTGGGCACATACCCGGGTTTCTGCGTCGCAATTTGATGCTCAGGGCGAGCCGCGCGATTCCGCGAGCGATGTATGGCAAGAACTTCCTTCGCAACGCGGCGCTCGATTCGGACGCGCGCTACGTCGATAGCATTTCCTATTTTGATGAAGACTCTAAGCGGCTTTTGCTGTCGCGCGAAGTGCGCGGCTGGCTTAACGGACGCGACTCGTCGGGCGAGTTCAGGCGATTGCTGGCGGTGCCGCAATCCCTGGAGCGGCTCGACCATTTGCTCTATCTCGACAGCAAGACTTATTTGCCCGGTGACATTCTAACCAAGGTCGATCGCATGAGCATGGCCCACTCTATTGAAGCGCGCGAGCCGCTGCTCGATCACAAGCTGATCGAATTTGTTCAAACCATACCTGCGTCGCTCAAGCTTCGCGGCTCGGTTGGTAAGCACATCTTGAAGGCCGCTGTTCGAGGCTTGATTCCGGACGAGATCATCAATCGCCCAAAGCAAGGCTTCGGCGTTCCGATCCGCAGATGGTTCAACAATGAACTGCGCGAGTTGCTCTACGACACGCTGACCGAAGCTCGAACCCGGCAACGTGGTTATTTCAATCAAAAAGTCGTCGAGGAGATCCTCGATGAGCATCGCAGGGGCCGTCGCGATAATTCGACGCATCTCTGGGGGCTGCTGACATTGGAGCTGTGGCATCGAGCCTTCATCGATCGATCTCCCGAGCCGAACTTCGAAGGCGCAAAACGAATCGAGCTTGATCGTTTGAGTGTCGCCCCCGCTGGGGTTGCCGAAGGGTACGCACAATGAGCGCAGCGATAACCGAAGCATCAGTAGCGAGGCGTACTGCGCAGGTTAGTGAATCCGCGCGTCGCCGCCCGCGTGTGCTTCATCTCATTACGAGCTTCGAGATTGGTGGCACCGAGCGGCAAGCAGTCGAGCTTCTAAAGCGGCTCGATGGCGAACGCTACGACGTGCGCCTTGCGGTGCTTCGCAACGAAGGTCCGTTCTACAAAGAAATCGAGACGCTGTTCCCTGACGTGCCCGAATTCCCGCTGACGAGTTTTTACGATTCAAACGCGCTGAGGCAGCTCGCGCGTCTGCGCCGGCTCATGCTGACAGATAAGATAGACATCCTTCACGCGCACGACTTCTACAGCAGCTTTATTGGGGCCGCCGCCGCGCGTCTCAGCGGAGTTCGAGTCATCGCCTGCCAGCGTCACCTCAAGCTGTCGGATCGCCGCGCTCACAAGTGGGGCACGCGGATGATTCATCGTCTGGCGCATCGGATACTGGTGAATTCGGAAGCGATCCGCGAACACATCATCAATCACGAGAGTGCGCAGAGGGGAAAGATCGTGGTCATCAGAAACGGAGTCGTGCCGGTAGCTTCGAGCGCAGACCCTCGCGACGAGTTTCGCAGAGAACTGGGACTCGATGCCGGCTCAACGCTTGTTGGCATAGTCGCGAGACTCCAGGCGGTGAAGGACCATCGCTCTTTTATCGAAGCCGCGGCAAGAGTGTTGCGCAGCCGGCCCGACGCTCACTTTGTTCTTGTTGGCGATGGTCCGCTGAGAACCGAGATCGAGAATCAAGCGGCCGAGCTTGGCATCACCGATCACGTGCATCTGCTGGGCGATCGAGCCGATGTATCGCGATTGGTGGCCGCATTCGACTTGCTGGTGCTTGCGTCCTTGCACGAGGGCTTGCCCAACGCAGTGATGGAAGCGATGTCGGCTGGCGTTCCAGTCGTCGCGACGTCAGTTGGTGGAACGAAAGAATTGATTATTGACGGCGAGACAGGTTATCTGGCGCCGCCCGCGGACTCAGCGGCTCTTGCGGATCGAATACTGTTCGCGATTGGCGATGAAGTTCATCGGGAAAAGATCGTTTCAGCAGCGCGCCGCCGAGTCACAAGCGCGTTCGGGATAGAGCTAATGGTTGAGTCAGTAGAAACGTTGTACGACGTGTTGATGGAAGCGAGGTAGCACGAGATGACGAAGCGTAAGAACATTCGCGTGTGTATCGTAGTCGCGTCGATCGACATTCTCGGCGGGCAGGCGATCCAGGCTTTGCGACTGATGGAAGGTCTGCGCGCGGAGCCCGGAATCGAAGCCGAAATACTGCCGATCAATCCTCGGCTTCCGAGGCCGCTTCGATGGCTGCAGCGAATCAAGTACGTTCGAACACTCGTCACTTCGATCGCCTACATTGCGAGCCTGCTGGTGCGATTGCCGCGCTTCGACGTAGTGCACGTTTTCTCGGCTTCTTACTTTTCGTTCTTGCTTGCGCCGACGCCGGCGATTCTCATAAGCAAGCTCTACGGCAAGCCTGTGCTCTTGAATTATCACAGCGGCGAAGCCGAGGACCACTTGCGACGCTGGCCTCGAACCGCGCTTCCGATAATCAGACTCGCCGATCGCGTGGCCGCTCCTTCGGAATATCTTGTCAGAGTGTTTGCCAAGTTCGGCCTCGTTGCGGAAGCTGTTTACAACACCGTTGATTGTGCGCGATTTCGGTTTCGCGAGCGCGGTCCGGTGAAGCTCGTGCTGCTCTCGAATCGCAATCTCGAACCTCACTACAACGTCGA
>JADGNW010000343.1 GCA_017883315.1 Blastocatellia bacterium
CTGAGTTGTTTTCGGAAGCGCCACATGCTCAGGGAAAACAGAATCAGGGTGATGATTAGAAGCGCCAGGAAATTGGGCCAGAGCGATGTGAATCCGCTTCCCTTGAGCAGGCTCCCACGGGCGATAGTCGCGAAGTGGTGGATCGGGTTTGCAACCGTAAATGGCTGCAGCCACTTGGGCATAGCCTGGACAGGGTTGAGAGCCCCCGATAACGTAGCGAGTGGCGGATTCACGAAGAAGCTCGTCAGAAGCGCCTGCTGCGCCGACCTGCTGAATGTGGCGATGACAGTGCCGATGCTGATACCAGAGAGAATGCAAAGCGCCCCGCCCGCGAGCACCAACATCAAGCTTCCGTGAAACGGCACGTTGAACACGACCTTGATGACTGCAACTGCAAGAAGCATCATCAGGCACAACAGGAAAAACAGCGGCGTGATCTTGGCGATGATGATTTCAGACGTGCTTGAGGGCGACATCAACAACTGCTCGACTGTGCCTGCTTCGCGCTCCCTGACCATTGACCCAGAAGAAACCAGCGAGCTGTTTAAGATCAAGAGCAAGCCGAAGACGCCGGTAACGATAAACCACGAGTCGACAAGACCGGGGTTGTAAAGAAACGCCGGAAGCAAAAGTACGCGGCCTCGATGGTCACCTGCCGGCGCGCCGAGCTTCTGAAAATTTGCGAGGAGTCCTTCTCTTCGCAGGTCGATGTTGTAGCTTTGAATCACACCTTCCGCATAAGCCTGGCCGATAGCGGCGGTGTTTGCGTTCATCGCGTTCAAAACAAACTGGACGGTTGTAGGGCGGCCGCGCTGCAGGTCGCTGGCGTAGTCATAAGGAATCACGAGCCCGGCATCCAGGTCGCTTCGACTGATTGCATCCCCGAGCTGATCGACGGAAAAGTAGTAACGCGCTAAACGAAAACTCTTGCTCTCGCTCAGCCTCGCAATTAGCTCCCGGCTCTCGGGTGTCCTGCTGTCATCTATCACACCAAGTCGAAGGTTCGAGACCGCGGCGCTCAGCGCGAATCCGAAAAGGGTCAACTGGAGAACGGGCGGGAGAATCAAAGAGAGTGCCAGGCGGCGGTCGCGCCTGATCTGATTAAGCTCCTTGCGCATCAAGGCCCGAACGCGATGGCTGAAGAGTTGTTGGATCGATCTCATTTGCTTACGACTTTAGCTGCATGCGTCTCATGCTGCGCCAGGCCAGCAAGAAGAAGATCGTGCCGATGACGCCGATGATCAGGACTTTGTACCACGTTGCCGGCCAACCGCCCCCTTGCAGCAACGCATCGCGCACGATCTCGATGTAGTATCGGCCCCAGATAAAGTTGGATATCCAACGCAACCCGGCGGGGATATTCTCGACAGGAAATATCAGCCCGGAGAGCAGGAACACCAACAGGAAGCCGCCCAGAGCAACCGCCTGCATGGCGGCTGCTTGATTAGGAATGGTTGCGCCAACCATTGTTCCGAACGACGCTACGCAGAACGCGTACAAGATCGTTGCCACGAAGAAGGGGGTCGGATCACCGGCAAGGCTCAGCCCGAAGTAAGTGAACAGCATCACCATCCCGAGCACCCATTCCGCAAGTGCCACGGTCATGAAAGCGAAGATCTTTCCAAGCACGAACTCATGCGCCGAGATGCTCGAGACATACACCTGCAAGATTGTCTTCTGCTCTCCCTCCTTCGACATTCCCAGCGCGGCCAGCAGAGGCGGGAACATCGACAGACCGAGCACGAAAATGCCCGGACCGTAGAACTTCTTAGACGAGCGTCCCGGGTTGTACCAGAGCCGGACCGCTGCCTGGATCGGTTCAGCACGGGCCGCGCCTGCCATCCGCCGATTGAAGGCGCGAGTAATCTGCAACGAATAACCGGAGATCAGCTTCGCCGTATTCCCGTCCGACCCGTCCACTAATATCTGAACCTCCGAGTTCTTTCCACGTGCGATGTCGCGGCCGAAATGAACGGGAATGATGACGGCGGCGCGAGCTACATCGGACGTGAATGCTTCATCGGGTTGCTTATCTGCCGGCCATTGCTGGACGTGAAATGTTATCGAGGCGCGGAAGGCGTCGATGAACTCCCGTGAGGCGGGTGAGTCGTCTAGATCTTGAACGATGATGGGCAGGTCGGTAACCGTCAGCGAGATCGCCGATCCGTTCAATATGAGCAGAACCAGGGGCAACACCAGCGCGAGCACGAGCGTTCGCCAGTCGCGAACGATCTGGGTCAGCTCTTTGCGCGTCTGTGCAAGGATTCGCCTCATCACATTTCCTTCGTTGCAACCTTCTCCAGCGGTCGCGCTTGTTCGACAATGCTGATGAACACGTCTTCCATCGAGAAGCGTCCCTCGCGCGCGCTGATCACGTGTACCCCATTCGCTTCGAGCCTATCTGTCGTAGCTCGCTTGCCGGTCTCGGCGTCTTCATCCGTGATGACGTGAAGCCGGTTCCCGAACAGCGCAACTCGCCAGCGTTCACCTTCCCGCTTCAGCAGGTCAGCCGCGCGTTGAGGACGGTCGACGATGAACTCCAACAAGTGGCCGCGTTGCTTGTTCTTGATGTCGGTAGGAGGGCCTTCGGCCACCAGCTCACCTGCCACCATCAGCCCAAGGCGATTACATTGTTCCGACTCTTCGAGATAGTGAGTGGTCACCAGTATCGCTGCGCCCAGGTCCGCGAGCCGGTTGATCATGCTCCAGAAAGCGCGGCGCGCAAGAGGGTCGACTCCGGAGGTCGGCTCGTCGAGAAAGATCACGCTGGGCTCGTGCATGATCGCCGCGCCAAATGCCACGCGCTGCTTCCAGCCGCCCGGCAAGCTGCCGGTGATCTGGTCCTCTTTGCCTTCGAGTCCGGAAAATGAGAGCACCCATTTTCTCTTCTCTTCACGCTCGCGTGCGGGCACCCCGTAAACTCCTGCGAAAAAGTCGAGGTTCTCTTTGATCGAGAGGTCGTTGTAGAGCGAGAACTTCTGCGACATATAACCAATTCGCTGACGCACGAGGCTTGACCGCAAGCTCCCGCGCTCGCCAGCGAACTGCACCTCGCCGTGCGTGGGTTCAAGCAGTCCACATAGCATCTTGATCGTCGTGGTTTTACCGGCCCCGTTCGCGCCGAGTAGTCCGTAGATTTCTCCATATCGAACCTGCAAGCTGACGTTCTTGACGGCCGCGAACGTTCCGAATTCTTTTGTGAGATCCATTGCACCAATCGCAGTTTGCCCGCGCAGGTTCTTGTGGTCGTGGTGGGACGGAAACGGGGTCGCGTGCACCTCATGCCCCAGGCCGCGTAGCGTCGCGACAAAGACGTTTTCGAGAACGGGCTCATCGATGCGAATTTCATCCACTCGAATTTCCGCAGCGGCCATCTTCTCTTGCAGAAATGTTTTCGCTTCTTCCGGTTCGCGCGCGAGAAGGTCGAGGCGATCGCCGAATCGCTGCACGTCGATAATCTCCTTCTCCGGACCGCTGACCTCGGAGAGCACTCGCTCAGCTTGACCCAGATTCGAGACGTGTAGCTCCAGCCGCTTCGCTCGAAGAGTGTTGCGAAGCTCGGCAGGCGTGCCCGTCTGCCGAATCTTTCCCAGATGCATGAGCGCTACCCGGTTACACCTCTCGGCCTCGTCCAGATAAGGAGTGGCTACGAGAATCGTCAAGCCTTCGGACGCAAGATGCGCGAGCGTGTCCCAGAATTCGCGGCGTGACACCGGATCGACGCCGGTTGTCGGCTCATCGAGCAACAGGGCGCGCGGCTGGGGAACGAGCGCGCACGCGAGCGAGAGCTTCTGCTTCATGCCACCGCTCAATTGTCCCGCAAGCCGGTCCGCGAACCGGTCCATGTCAAACATCTGAAGATAACGATGGCCTCGATCTGCGATCTCATTGCGTGGAACGTGACGGAGATCACCGATGTATTGGATGTTTTCCATGGCGCTGAGGTCGGGGTAAAGGCTGAACGCCTGGGTGAGGTAGCCGGTTTGCGAACGCGTCTCACGCGCCGGCCTGCCAAAAACCTCGGCTGTCCCTGATGTAGCTTCCATCACGCCTGCAAGGATCTGGAAGGTCGTAGTCTTGCCCGCGCCGTCGGGTCCAATCAGTCCAAAGATCTCGCCTTTCGCAACCTCAAGACTGACTCCTCGAATCGCTTCGATACCGCCGTAACGTTTCCAAAGGTCGCTAACACGGATGGCGGGAGAAGGGTCGAGGAGCGAGGATTGAGGATCGAGGATCGATGATTGAGGATCGGGGATTGAGGACTGAGGATCGAGGGTCGAGGATCGACTATCGCTACGATGTGCAGATTCATTCAATCCTGTACTCTCCATCCTCTATCCTCGATCCTCGCCCTTCTCCCGTCGTCATTTCATCCGAAGGCCTTGCGGCCACGCGTCTCCTCGCAAGAGCACCTCGCCATCGGCGGGCATGCCCGGTTTGGCATTTCCGACTGCATCCTTGAGCTGTAACTTAACTCCGACGACTTGCTTGACGCGCTCATCGCGGAAGTAAGTGTTTTCAGGAGTAAAGGTGGCTTCGGGATCGACACGGGAGACGTAGGCATCTATCGGCTGATTGGGATCGGAATCAAGATAGATCCGTGCTGGTTGGCCTATCTTCACGTTGCCGATTTGTCCTTCGGGCAGGTAGCCTCTGAGATACACCTTACTCAAATCGAGCAGTGTGACAATCGCAGTGCCTGCCGTCACTACCTCTCCCGGTTCCGCGGCGCGCGTCATCACCGTGCCGTCGAACGGCGCAGTGACTATCAGATCGCGGCGGTTAGCCTGGGCCTCCGTAAGTTGAGCGCGAGCTTGCTCGCTGGCGGCGTTCGCCCTGGATATGTCGACTTGTTGTTGGAGGATTTGTCTTCGAACCGCCTCGGCTTGAGAGCCGCGAATACCCGGGTTCTCCAGATATGCTTTTGCTACGGTGAGCGCGCCGCGCAGGGCTTCGACACGGCGTCTGGCTGCGGCTACCGCCGCCGCTTGTTGAGCCGCGTTGGTAGTGGCTTCCTTTCCCTTGCGCTCGGCGACGGCGCCGGTCTCAGCAAGACGCGTGTAAGCTTCCTTATCAAACGAGGCGAGTTGATATGACGCCTCTTGCCGCGCGAGTTCCGCTTCAGCTCCCGCCAGGTCCGCCTCCGCTTGCCTAACGCGTCCTTCGGCGTCGACCTTAGCCTGTTCGGTCTGTAACTCACTCTGGTGCAGTTGCTCTTGAAGGACGGAGAGCTGATCCTGCGCCCATCTGACCTTCGCATCTGCTTGCGAGAGCGCGGCCTGAGCTTGCTCCTCGCGCGCGCGGATCTGCTGATCGTCGAGAGTCGCAATCGTATCCCCGGCCTTGACGCTGTCACCTTCCCGCACGCGGATTTCCAGGATGCGACCGCTCGTCTTCGGAGCAACTGCGGAGTCGTCACCCTCGATTCGGCCGCTCAAGCTGATGACGCTGTCGGGCGCCCGCGGGCCTGCGAAGAAAATCTTCCAGATGAAAAATGCAGCCGCCGCCAACACAAGCAGAAGGAGAAGAATTGCGAGCCGGCGTGCGAGCGGGCGAACTTGCGTCTGCGCGCCGGTTTCTGTTTGCGAATGCTGCTCACTTTGTTCTGGAGCGCGTTCGGTTTTTTGCTGGTCTTTCATTTCCGCCTCTCCGTGTTCTTTGGCGGTGTGAGTTGCCACGCGCTGAACTGGCCGCGTGAAGATAGGCAAGTGAAAACTCGGCGATGTGATCGGCTATCTGTTCTACTTGCGCGGGCGTCATCTTCAACTGCGGCCACAACTGAGTGAGGACTGGACGCGCGTGGGCGTAATGCACTATTTGTCCGACGACGCTGATAGTGCAGAGCCGGGTCGTTTCGTTGTCAGGAGGCAATCGGAGTATTGTGCCGATGATCTCGCGCAGCCGGCTGTAGATCGGCCGAATCGCTTCGTCGATCACGCGTGACATTGCGGGCGTAGGATGCGCGAGCTCGTGGGCCATCAGACCGAAGCGCAAGTCTGGGCGATCCGCTCCGCACATCTTCTGGAACATTGCTCGAATCGCTTGCCTCAGCACTTCTTCGGGCGCTGAGTCGTCGTCGAGCGCTTTTCGGATGGCTTCATTCTCGCTAGCGCCTACTGCTCGCCGCAAGACTTCGGTGTACAACCCAAGCTTGTCGCGGAAGTGGTAGTTCACCGCGGCAACATTCGCGCCGGCGCGAGCGCATATCTCGCGGACAGTCGCGTCGTAGTAGCCTACCTCGGCAAAGACCTCTCCGGCTGCGTCAAGCAGCTTATTGCGCGTCCGGTCGGCAACGATACGTTGCGGTACGGCCTTTGAACCCTGGCGGCTTGATCTGATCGCTTCACCTGACATCTAAACAAAGGCTTAAAACAGATGTTTGATATTTGTCAAGCGGGTGTCCGACAAGCTTCAGCTTGTCGGCTGCTTGCCGCGTAGATAGTCAGTCTGCGAGCGAGGATTTATCGACAAACTGAAGTTTGTCGGACTTGCTGATTTTATTGACAAACGCTGACCCCAAAACGTAACCTTTGGTTGAACGTCTTGCGCTAAGATTCGTTCTATTGTTCACCGCTATGAATCAACGAATTTATCCTGGCATCGCTCCTGAGGACGATCCCGACATTGAGGTTAATTACATCGAAGAGCCTTCGGCGTCCGCCGGGCTTTGGGCCGAAGTCAAATCCATCACCCGCGACATAATCTTTGCAGCGGTGATGGCTGTGTTGATCGTGGTCTTCGTCGTGCAGCCCGTTAAGGTCGAGGGGACTTCGATGCAGCCGCGTCTTGAAAATGACGAGCGCATCTTCGTCAACAAGTTTGATTACAACTTCTGGAGCATTCAACGCGATGACATCATCGTGTTCTGGTATCCGGAAGATCCGACGAAGTCCTTCATCAAGCGAGTAATCGGATTGCCGGGCGAGAGCATCGACATGGATGCGATGGGGCACATCACAATCAACGGCCAGGTGATACCGGAGCCATATCTGGCGCCGCAGCGCAATCAGGCGGCGCGCGCTCGATGGAACCAGGTCCGCAGTGACTTCAAATACGTCAAGCCTCATTATTATTTTGTAATGGGTGACAATCGGGACGCGTCCAACGACAGCCGCTCGTGGGGACTGGTGCCTGAAAAATACATCTACGGCAAGGCGATGTTCCGGTACTGGCCGCTTCCCCGCATCGGGTCGCTCAACACCACGGTGGATACAGACGACGAACGATGAGCTCCTCGGAGATTGCGAATTTCAAAAGTTGAGATTCGCGTCAATCCTTTCCAATGCGCTCAAGGCTGACGCCCCTACTCAAGCTCTTCTACAATCCGCTTCAGGCGATGACTGAAATCTCAGCGCGCGCGCCTTATGTCGTGGGCGCTGCGCTCGCGCTGTTCGCTACGTTCGCCTATTACGAGTTGCTTAGCGGAAGAGTCCAGTGGATGATCGCCGGCTTCACGCGCGAGCGGTCAATGGGCTTGCTAGCGCCAATTATATTGCTGGCATATCAGGTAGTCGTTGGCATGATCCGCGACGCTTCGCCTGTTTTGTTTCTGACGGTGGTCTTTGTTCCCGCCTGCTTGCTCGCAGCCAGCATCGTTCATCGACGGGCGAGCTTCAGAGTGTTGCTTCGCCAGGAGTACGCGCCGCTCGCGAGTTGCGCGCTCTATGGTTGGGCGGCCGCGCACCTGGTGATGGTGATTCCGGCAACGCTGATGTTTCAACCGGGTGGGCCGAACGCAACTGTACTCGAGTCGGCGCTAAGGCTTGTGCCGCTTCCTTACTTTCTCTTTCTGATTGTGGTTGGTGTTCACGCCGTCTTCAGAATCAGCTACGGAAAGTCAGCCGGAGTAGTCGCGCTTGCATCGCTCTCGCTTCTGGCGCTGCCGCTGTTGCCGAGACTGCTCTTCCTGCTCACGTCTCCATTTTTGTTGATCCTGGTGATCATCCTTTTGAGAAATGTGTTTGGCGACATGGTGAGTGCGCAACGTGCTCGCGAAGACTTCAAACGCAACCTCGAAACCGCGACCTTGAATCCGGCGGATGCTTCCGCGCACTACAACCTGGGATTGATTTATCAGCAGCGCGGTCAGCTTGAAGAGGCAAAGGCGAGCTTCACGCGCGCGATCGAGATCGACGCTGAAGAAACCGACGCGCATTATCAGCTCGGCCGGATTGCGCGTGAAGAGGGCAGGCTCGGAGAAGCCATCAACCACTTCGACGCGGTGGTGAGCCGCAACCCGGAGCACAGCCAGAGCGAGGCGTGGCGCGAGATCGGCTGGACTTACTTTCAAGCCGCGCAGTACGAGGACTCTCGTACCGCATTCGAGCGATTCATCTCGAAGCGTCCCTCGGATGCGGAAGGGCGCTATCGTTACGGGCTGACGCTTCATCAACTGGGCAGGTATGATGAAGCTGCGGCAGAGATGCAAGCTTGCATTGAAGCGGTGCGCACGTCACCGGCTTACAAGTATCGGGCTGAGAAACATTGGGCGAGTGAGGCACAGTCGTTCTTGCGCTCGCAGGGAGTGGTGGCTAGCGGGCAGTAGGTAATATCCCGAGGCTACATTTCTTTTGATCGCGGTTTGTTATACTGAAAGACTTAGATTGAGAGTGAGGAACCGACTGATGAGCCGCCGAGCCACGGGGAAAAATGCGAGACAGTCTAAACTCGTTGCGTCATCGCAGCCGCCTAACTCAGCTCAACCACGAAAACAGATCGAGCTGTTGTGTCGCGCGATTGCTCTTCAGTTTCATCCCGACAAGATTGTGCTCTTCGGCTCTCACGCCTACGGAAATCCGCGACCTGGATCGGATGTTGATCTACTGATTGTAATGCCGTTCGAAGGAAGCCCCTTTCGACAGGCCGCTAAGATCCTGAGCCACGTGGTAAAGACTGTAGGAATATTTCCCCTGGATTTGCTCGTGCGCACTGGCCGGCAAGTACAAGAAAGAATTCAGATGGGTGACAGCTTTATGCGCGACGTCATCGAGCGCGGGCGGGTAATGTATGAAGCCGACCACTCTTGAGTGGATTAGCAAAGCAGAAGATGACTTTCAAGTGGCCCAGATGAGTTATCGCGCCCGACGGCATCCGAGCTACGATGCTGCCGTTTTTCACTGCCAACAGTGCGCAGAGAAGTATCTAAAGGCTAGACTCGAAGAAGCCGGCATCGCGTTCTTGCGGACACACGATCTATTGGTTCTGCATCAAGACGTTCTCGCTGTCGAGCCCAGTTGGATCGTCTTGCAGCCCTTTCTGATTTTCCTTAGTCCTTACGCCGTTGCTTATCGATATCCCGGCATGTCAGCGACTAAGCTCGATGCAAGAGATGCCTTGAAGAACTGTCGTGAAGTGCGCCGGGTTATTCGAAGCGCGTTCGGCCTACGAGTATGAGCCGCGCTTTTTATTGGAGATGGAAGGTCAGCTAGATCGACTGAGAGGAATAAATCACTGGAAGCAATCTTAGCACTTGAAGATGGGCGAGTCTGGCGGGGACGAGGCTTCGGCGCTGAAGCTGAAGTCGTCGGCGAAGTCGTGTTCAACACGTCGATGACCGGCTATCAAGAGATCCTCACCGATCCGTCTTATTCGGGACAGATCATCACGATGACTTATCCGTTGATTGGCAACTACGGCGTCAACGACGAAGACTCCGAGTCGCGCCGCGTGTTCGCTGAAGGCTTTATTGTGCGAGAACTCTCGCGCACTTATTCAAACTGGCGAGCCGGGCAGTCTCTTGATCAATATTTGAAAGACGCCGGCGTGCCGGGCATTTCAGACATCGACACGCGCTCACTCGTCAGGCACATTCGCGAGCGAGGCTCGATGCGCGGATGTCTTTCGACTTCGCACACTGACGAGCAAGCCGTGATCGAGCGAGCTCGTAGCGCGCCCGAGATGATCGGGTCCGATCTCGCTTCCGTAGTCACTTGCAGAGAGCCTTATGTTTGGACGGACGCTCAATCACAAGCTTACGGCTCACCGATTCTGCTCCACCCAAACACTAGCGTCGACGCGAAGACCAGCCCGCGTTTCCACGTAGTCGCATACGACTTTGGCTTGAAGCACAACAGCCTTCGCAACCTGGCAGCGTTGGGATGTCGAGTGACGGTTGTTCCCGCTCACACTTCCGCAGAGGACGTAATCGACTTGAAGCCCGATGGCGTGTGGCTATCGAACGGACCGGGTGATCCCGAGCCGCTGACTGGGGTTGTTGCTAATCTGAAAAAACTGATCGGCCGATATCCGATTTTTGGAATCTGTCTCGGCCATCAACTGATGGGGCTTGCGTTCGGTGGGCGAACTTACAAATTACCGTTTGGGCATCACGGTGGGAATCAGCCCGTGAAAGATCTGATGACTGGACGCGTCGAAATCACTGCGCAGAACCACGGCTTCGCGGTCGATGCCGACTCGCTCCCCGCGGATTGCGAAGTGACCCACATCAACTTGAACGACAACACGGTTGAAGGCCTCAGACATCGAAGCCTGCCGGTTTATTCGGTTCAATATCACCCCGAAGCCGGTCCCGGCCCGCACGATCCTTCTTACCTGTTCGATAAGTTCGTCGAGATGATCGAGCAGAACCGGAAACACAAAGCCGAAGTGTGAGTCACGCATCAAGCCCTTCGTCTCCACCTGAGTCGCTTCTCCGTAAAGACTCTGGCCCAGTCTATCCTCGTAAAAACATAAATCGTCAGCAACCCGAACAACTGTGAGGCGACGAAGTAATAACTGAAGAACGACTTCGACGTCACCGATTCGTAGTTCAGCAGTTCAGCGACGCTGGAAGCCGTATACGCCCAGAACGCGTAACTCACCACACGGCCGAGCAGGAACGGGACGGCAATGAGTTTTAGCTTGAGCGCCGTCAACCCATACGCGATGAACAGATGATTCGATGGAAAGGGACTGAAGGCATAGAACAACAGAATGCTAAAGGTCAGTTTCTTCCTGCTCTCCAAACGTTCTTTGACTGCGTCGATGTTCTTCCTTGTGTCGTCACTTAGAAACTTCTGCCTTACGATCACGGTCGAAAGCTTCGCCAGGACCAGCCTCCCGAGCGTGGCGGCGACGGCTCCCACTACAGCCAGGAGAACGATGTTCGAGTTGAATCTGATGGCGATGAACGACAGCACCGACCAGGTAGGCGGTGCGAAGATCGGCATAACGTTCAGGGCGAAGACCACCACAAAGATAACCAGGAACACAAACAGAGTGTGAAGCAGTTCTGCCATATCGCAGCTCGCTCAAAACACTAACACAGGGCAACTACCGCCGGGATGATTGCCGATGCGATCAGGGCGGCAAGTACTCAGCCAAAATGATTTTGATGAAGACCTGTAAGGGCGTGACTGTCTACCCCTTCTGATAACATTAGAGCCGCGGGTTTGGGCGCTCAAACCCTGAAGCAACAACCGGACGATCGGGGCCCGCAAGCGCGTTGGAAACGAAAGGAGGCTAGGCAATGAAGAGACTAGCTGATTTGCTTGATCGTGAACTGAAGTGGACACAGCCCGGCGCATTGAAGATGCACTATGAGCTGCATGCCGACGAGGAGCTTGCAGCGACTCTGCGTTTTAGAAGTTCGTTTGGCTCGCTTGCGACGGGCGAGAGCGCCGATGGCTGCTGGACCTTCAAGCGCGTCGGCTTTTTTCAGACCAGGCTGACGATTCGCGGTTGCGGCGAAGAGACAGACATCGCCGTATTCAGGAACAACACCTGGAGCGGCGGCGGCACACTGGAACTGCCCGGCGGAAGAAAGCTGCTTGCAACTACCAATTTCTGGCAAACCAATCTTGAATTCAAAACCGAGTCCGGAGAAACCCTGTTTCGATTCAAGAGTGGGGGCTTGATTCACCTTTCTGCTCTGGTCGAGATTCAACCAGAAGCGATTGGACTAGCCGAGCTGCCCTGGTTGGTGATGCTTGGCTGGTATCTGATTGTGATGATGAACATGGACTCGGCCGCGTCGGCGGTGATTATAGGTTAACGCGCCGAGGCGAACGGTACCGCTCTATTTGACCAGGTGATACTCGGTCTGCCGCTTTAGCACCCAGGACGCGCGGCCTGATTCATCTATCACCGCGTCTTCTTCCTCGCCAACCCAAAGATCCTTGCCGCCCCACTCGCGCACAGGAGTCGTCGCCGAAAGCTCGATCGAAAACCATGTCCCTGGCAGCACCGATACATCGCCGCGTCCGGGCACGCCTTGCTGCCGGTCCCATAAGCCTATCAGCGGACCCGCGCCGTGCCCGTGATCGCCGATCGGGTGAGTGTAGATCGATCCGTTGATGCCTTCGGCCTTCATCGCAGCGAGCGCATCCGCGAGCACTTCGTTGCCCGAGCGCCCCGGCTTCATCCGCTCCATCAACAAATCCTGCAGCCGGTTCGCATTTGCAAGCGCGCGCTTGATTCCGGCTGGAACGTCGGTCTCGCCTTCGCGCAACACGTAGCCCATATGCTGTGTGTCGGTGTTCAATCGCATCGCGGTTATTCCGAAGTCGACGTGCAGCACGTCGCCGCGGTCGATCACAACCGGCGCGTCTTCTGCGAGCAGATTGACTCCGGCTTTCGACGACTTTTGAACTCGCACCGAAGGGTGAAACCACGTGCCCAGTCCCAGGTTGTTCACTTGTTGGCGCAGCCACCAGACTACGTCCTGGTCAGTAGTCTTTCCCGGCGTGATGACTTCATTTGAAAACGCGCGGCCGATCAGCCAGTGAACCGTCTCCATCATCTGGCGATAGACGGGCAGCATCTCAGGCAAACGCATCTCGACGTACTCGAGCGCGAGGTTCTCCGCTCGGACGATTCGTTTCAAGTATTCAGGCCCGAGCGTGCTCTCGAGTTTTTCACGCTCGCCTGAAGACAAGCCATCCGAGAACGCATGCGTGTGTGAGACGTCGATCGCAATCGTCGAAGGCTTGCGTTCTTCGATGAGCTTCTTGAGCAGCACCCATTGACCTTCGCCGTAGATCTCGCGGCCTTCGGCTTCGGGATCGCGGTACACCGTATACAGCCCGCCGTTCGAGCCGCCGCCAAGCGCCAATCGCTCGATCCCTTTCTCGGAACCTCGATCGAAGAAGACGTAGATAGTTCGACGCCGCGCCGCAAACAGCGTCGGTGAAACAAGAGAGAAAAACACGGGGTCTTCGTTGTACTCGCGGCAGATGACCAGCCACATCGAAACGCCGTGCTTGCGCATAAGGCGCGGCAGCACCCGCTCGATCCTGAGCTTCAACCACTGCTGCTGAATCTCCGCCTGCTCACGCAACGACGGAAGCGGCTTCGGAGCTTGCGCGAAGATTGCGGCGGTTTGAGCGAGCGAAAGGCTCAGCATCACTATGCAGAACCGGCGCGATACAAGATTCACCATCCATGTCCTCCGAAGAGACCTTACCTCTTGGTGCAAGACCGCGATTAGTTTGCCGCTTGACAGCAATCACCGCAAGCCATAACGTCGCTACTAACTCGAAACACTCTGTGGTCTTCGGAGGTGAAACGATGCGTTACCGTATCGCGCGAGCGGTTTGGTTGATTGCTGTCTTGACTGTTCTGGTCGTACCGACCCGAGCGCAACAGACGTCCGGTTTGCCGGCCGACAAGCTGGATAAGATCGAGAAGGCGATCAGCGCTCAAATGTCGCGCTTAGGCATACCCGGACTTTCGGTCGCCGTTGTGGTCGATCACAAGTTGCGATGGTCAAACGGCTACGGATTAGCAGACGTTGAGAACTACGTTCCTGCCAAAGCGACGACGGCTTATCGGCTCGGTTCCATATCGAAACCGATTACCGCGGCAGCGGTGATGCAGTTGGTTGAGCGCGGCAAGCTCGATCTCGACGCGCCGATTCAAAAGTACTGCCCGGCGTTTCCCGCAAAGCAATGGCCCGTCACTGCTCGACTGCTGCTCGGTCATCTTGCGGGCGTGCGCCACTACAAGAACGACGCCGAGTACGGCAGCACTCGCCACTACAAGAGCGTCGTCGAGGGGCTCGAGATGTTCAAGGATGATCCGTTGCTGTTTGAGCCGGGCACGAAGTACAGCTACACGACCCACGGCTTCGCGGTGCTCGGGTGTGCAGTCGAAGGCGCATCGGGAATGAGTTTTCCAGACTACGTGCAGGAAAATGTCTTCAAACCGGCCGGGATGGATCGCATTCGAGTAGACAATGTAACGGACATTATTCCCAATCTCGCTCAAGGCTACTGGAAGACAAAAGGCGGGGAGTTGAGAAACTCAGAACTCGCGGATACCAGCTACAAGATTCCCGGCGGAGGATTCATATCGACCGTTGAAGACCTGGCCAAGTTCGCGATCGCAATGCAAGCCGGCGTGCTTGTGAAGAAAGAGACGCTCGATCAGATGTGGACCTCGCAGAAGACTCGCGACGGCAAGGCTACGGGTTACGGGATGGGGTGGGGCGTGCACGAGCGAAACGGGATGAAGGAGGTCGAGCACGGCGGTGCTCAACAGCGGGTGAGCACTTATCTGTACACGATTCCTGAGAAGGGCCTGGCCGTGGTGTTGATGACGAACCTTGAAGGAATCGGCAGCGGACTTGCGAGTCTTTCGAAGCAGATCGCTGATATTCTTGTTCAGTGATGGAGAGTTTGCAAATTTTCCCCGAAAGGGATTCGTCGTCCAGCCCAGGGTTGCTGTACTCGGCTACCCTGGGAAAGCGGGCGGCGAGTTCCGCAACCCCGTCGGGGTTGCGACGATCATCGCTGCTGTTCCCCAAGGTAGCTGAGTACAGCAACCTTGGGCTTTGGGCCGCAACCACTACGTGGTTGACCACCAGCAGCGTGGCGGCATTGCAAGCGAACATCCGTGGCATCGACCTTTTTGGCAGATCCGCTAGATCATATTTTTAAGGAGACGTATGGCTCAAAGAATCACAACCCTAGACCAGTTGAAAGGGCGCACGCTTGAGGAATTGCTCAATGAAGTTGCGCGTAGCAAAGAGTCCCTCACCGTTGTACTTGACGAAGGTGCAGTGGTGATTCGCCCGGAAGTGTCGCTGGAGCCTTTGCCCGAGCTTGAAGGATACATACCGGATGGTTGGAAGGATGC
>JADGNW010000344.1 GCA_017883315.1 Blastocatellia bacterium
TACACTGCGCATGCGTTTCGCCGGTAGCGAGCAACACTGAAACAAAAATGGCGCTGAACAGAAGTGCTCTTCTCATATTCATGCTAAAGGGCCGAACGTTGGCATCAGCGGGCGCGCCAACGGGAATCCGCCACCAATAAGAAACTCGCTTGGCGCGCTCCGCTGGATGCCAGAGTTCGACGCGCTGGGGACGCGGATAACAATCAAATCAGGGCGATACCCAATGATACTTGTCGATGAGCGTCCCCTGAGCATCGAACGTGTAAGAGTAGGCCTCGGGCATCACGCGCGAGTAATACCAAAGCACCTCCGTGCAACCTTCGGCTGCTTTCTCGCTCTCGGTACGCGAGTATCCGCCGTAGGTAGTAGCGCAGTCACTGATTTGTGTGGGACGACCCAAGAACGCCGTAATGTAGGATTTCCGGGTTCCTAGCCGTACTCGCGCAAAGACCCAGTCCCGCGCTTGGGTCTGCCACACCACTAGGCCAAGACCCACGCCGAGCAAGGCAATGACGAACCCCTTCCCCCGGCGAGCCGATCTGCGCTTCAGGACCAACCCGCCACAGAAGAAGGCAATCAATGCTAGGAGTGCTACTGTTAGGAGATCCATAAAGCGTCGAACATGAAATCGCCGTACTAATAGCGGCGTCGATGTTACCGCCATTAGTTCACCTATTCAAGGTGCATACCTTCAGCTCGATCATTCCCTACAAAGCATTTCGCTAGAGGGTGTCGAAATAGACTAACGATCAAGTCTGAAACCTATGGCGAAGCGAGGCAATCTTCGACTCAGAAGCGCGGTCGACAAGTCAGACACAGGTTGACTATTCGATTAACTTCCCTTTATCTCCAGGCAGCAACATCTGGCGATGCACCCACAACGGTGCGTTCCCGTTCGAGAGCAGCCGGTCGTGGAATTCTTGCAGAGTGAATTGTTCTCTTCGATCGCGTTTGTAGTCGTCTCGCAACTTCAATATCGCCAGCTTGCCAACCGTGTACACAAGATAAGTCGGGTCGAACGTCCCGCGCTCTGCTTCGATGCGCGAAGGCGTTTCGCCCATATAACCGTTGTCCATGAAAAAGCGAGTACCTTGGTCCACCGTCATCCCACGAGTGTGTTCGCGTATGCCGACTTCGAAACGGCACAACCTAAGAAGCGCGTCCGCTAACTGGCCCATCCTGATCTTTGGATCGCCTCCGCCGAAGCCTTCGTCAATCATCATCTGTTCGGTGTAGTGGGCCCAGCCTTCGACGAAGCTCGCGGGCGCAAGCGCTGCCACTCTGCGCACCGGTGACGTGACTTGCCTGAGAAAAGTTCCCTGCACGAAGTGACCGGGGTACACTTCGTGAATCGAAGTCGTCCATAACTGCGGATAGTTGATCGAGCCGAGATACTCTTCCTTTTGTTTGTCGGTCCATTTCGGATCCACGTCCGTGATCAAGTAGCGAGCAGGCAACGCAATCCGCTCGAAAGGACCGGGCGTCCACATGCTGGCAGTCGACCAGCGCATGAAATCCGGCGTCGGCGCGACAACCGGAGCCGCGGCCGGGGGAAGCGTCACGATCTTCTTCTCCTCGATGAATCGCACGAGTGCATCGAGTTGCTTCTGCGCCTCCTGGACAAGAGCGCCGGCCTTTGGATGATCGCGCTGCACATCAGCCCAGACTGCGAGCGGATCGCGTTTCGGGTCGATTCGCGCCGCAGTCTTTCTGAAGTCATCCTGTGTCCTGGCGAGCTCGCGGTCGGCGATCTTCAACAGCGTTTCGACCGGAATCTCGATGCCTTCTTCGTACTTGAGCTTTGCCTCGTAGTTCTGTTTACCAATCGCGAACGTCGCTTCAGGGTCGGGCCTCGTCTTTTCAAGGTGCTTGATGTAACCGGCAATCGCGTCCGTCGCGCTCTTCGTTGATTTCTTAAACTCGGACTGAAGCTTGGCGTCCTTTACGGACGCGAATGCTTTGGGCAGATCGGTCTGGACAAAGCTGAGCGTGCCCTTGAAGCTCTCGATCGCGATCTTCAAAAAGACGGCGGGTGGTTTGTGAATGTTTGCGCGCGCCGAATCCAGGAGTCGGCCTGCGAGCTTCTCCTTGGCGATCACTAGACCCAGCCGAGCGTCGGCGGGCGCGTACTCGAACATCGCTAGCTGCAACAGACCGGTCGAGATCGGGTCGTTGTAAACTTGCGGGTTGCGCTCGTAGCTCTTGATCTGCTCAAGCTCGAGCAGCCGCGCGCTCATGTTGTTCGCAAGAATCTGGTAATCATACGTGTCCGACAGAGCAAGCTCGAGCGGTGGAACCTTCTGAAGCCGCGACTGAAAGATCTTGATCGCGGCGATCTCGGAGCCGATTGCTGGAGTACTGTAGTCCTCGAGCTGACCGTCCCACGTGTGGATGCCGCTGGCTGCCGCAAGCGCGGGGTGACGCGAGTGCAGGTCTTGCAGGTATTCATTGACGAGGTTTGGGAACTTGGCCGCAGCCATCTCGTTTTTGGATTCCGTCTTTTGGATCAAAGGCGCGGCAGAAGAAGAAAACGCAAACAGCAACCCGAGAAGAACGAGCGGCGGGAACCATTGCAAATTGCAAATTGTAAATTGAAAACTGAAAATTGGCGCAATCGCCGTGGCGCAAATTCTAAATTTGCAATTTAGAATTTGCAGTTTGCAATTTGCAATTATCGATTCGCTGCTTCGCTTCATTCTACGTTTCCAGAAGCTCCTTTGCTCGCTGGGTCGCCTTGACGACCGCTTTGATCAACGTCACGCGAAGTCCGCCTTCTTCCAATTCCAAAATGCCGTCGATCGTGCAGCCCGCGGGCGTCGTCACCATGTCTTTGAGCTTAGCCGGGTGCTCGGAGGTTTCGAGTACCATCGAGCCGGCGCCGACAACGGTCTGGGCCGCAAGTTCGGTTGCGACATCGCGCGGAAGTCCGACTTTCACCCCGGCTTCGGCTAACGATTCAATCACGATGTAAATGAAAGCCGGTCCGCTCGCCGACAGTCCGGTGATCGCGTCCATGTGTTTTTCGTCGGCGACCACTGTCCGGCCTACCGAATCGAAGATGAACTTCGCGAGCTCGAGATGTTCGCTCGTCGCATTCGAGCCGGCGGCTATTCCGGTCATTCCCTTCTTGAGCAGGCACGGAGTGTTCGGCATCGCGCGAATCACCGGCACGGCCGCAGCGAGGTGCTTCTCGATGAACGCAGTGCTGACGGAAGCGGCAACGGATATCAGTAGTTGAGACGGCCTGAGGCCCTCGCCGATCTCGGACAGAACGACCGGTACTGTCTGAGGCTTGACCGCGACTATGATGATATCAGCCGACTCGGCCGCAACTTTGTTCGAGAGCGTACCGGCCACGTTGAACCGCTCGCGCATCTGATCGAGTCTTTGTTGATGTTTGGCTGTGATTCTGACGTTGGCGATGGTAATCACACCAGCTTCAAGCAATCCTCTGATCAGCGATTCGCCGAGTTTGCCGGCGCCGAGCACCGCTATTTTCTTGTCTTTTAACATTGGCCCTCCGGCACTCCGGTTCAGGGTTCGGGGTTCGGGGTTGCGTCTTTCCATAATCAAAGTTCGTTCTCCACAATCGAAACCTCAGATCCCAAACTCTAAACTCTGAACCCCGAACTCTGAACCCTGTACCCTACTGCCGATGTTAACAGCCATCTTCAGTTCACAGCCAGTGGCTGGTTATAACTCGCCGTGATACGCTTCATCGGAAACGAACGAACGCAGATCAGATTCGTGAGCATCAGGTTGATCAGCGTTATCCGTAGTCCATTCTTAATAGCATGTCTGAGAACTCCGCTCGAATCTGTGCCGTCATCACCGAAGAGACGATCGATGCTGCTCGCGCTGCGATCAAGCAAGCGGCGAGCGTTGCAGACTTGATCGAAGTCAGACTCGATTACCTCACAGACTTCGACTTCACGGACCTCAATGTCTTGCGCGATCTCCTGAAAGACAGTTCCCTTCCCGCCATCATCACGTGCCGCGCGGTATCAGAAGGTGGCCGGCAAGAAGTCGATGACGATGTGCGGCTCCGCTTGCTTGCCGCGGCGACGCGGTTTGCTGACTACTGCGACGTTGAAGCCGCGCACTACGAGCAACTGCTACGCTTCTCTCCGGATTCATCACGGCTCATCGTCTCATGTCACGACTTTTCCGGGACACCAGCAGATCTCGATGCGATCTATGACCGAATCACGTTCTTGCCTGCCGCGGTGCATAAGATCGTGACGCGTGCCAACAACGTTGCCGATTCGCTTGCGATCTTCAAGCTTCTCGAACGCGCACGCGCTGAGCAGCGGCCGCTCATTGCGCTCGCTATGGGAGAGGCAGGATTGATCACTCGGGTTTTAGGACCGGCGTTCGGAAGTTTCCTGACCTATGGAACGCTTGGACGCGGCAAGGAGAGCGCGCCCGGTCAGCCGAGCTGCGACGAGCTAGTCAATATCTATCGAGTTCATAGAATCTCCCGCGCTACCTCGATCACCGGAATACTCGGCTCCCCAGTCGCGCACTCCGCCTCGCCTGCGATGCACAATCGAGCGTTTGCCGAGCTCGATCTGGACTTCGTTTATCTACCATTCGAGTTTGCAGACCTCGCCGCGTTCTTCCGTCGCTTCGTCCGGCCGGAGACTCGCGAGATCGACTTTCATCTATCGGGCCTCAGTGTCACGATCCCGCACAAGCGTGATGTGATCCCGCTGCTTGACGAGCTAGACGAAACCGCACGCGGGACCGGCGCGGTCAACACAGTTGTAGTCACCGACGGTCGCTTGATTGGCTACAACACTGACGTGCGAGGCGCGATGGAACCGCTTGAGAAAGTCACTCCGCTCGCGGGTGAAAGCTGCGCGGTGATCGGCGCGGGCGGAGCTGGGCGAGCGGTGATCCATGGCTTACTCGAGCGAGGCGCTCGCGTTCAGGTGTTCACACGGAATGCCGACAAGGCAAGCGAGCTGACCGACTCTTTCGGCGTGAATGTCTCGACGATTGAATCGCTGGAATCAAGCAACGCTCAAATAGTAATAAACACCACGCCGATCGGAATGCGCGGTCACAGCGAAGGATCGAGCGCCGTTCCGAGAGCGTCGCTGCGCGGGCGCCGCGTCGCTTATGACCTTGTTTACAATCCTCTCGAGACTCGATTTCTTGCCGACGCGCGAGAGGAAGGTTGTATCACAATCAGCGGCTTGGAGATGCTGGTCGCTCAGGCAGCGCTTCAATTCGAGCTTTGGACCAATAGCAAGCCGCCGATCGATCTAATGCGAGGCGCCGCGCTTGAGAAGGTTGCCTCATGTTAACGACGGAGTTGACTGGCGCGCGTTTCATTATCAACAGCCGCGATCGCGCGTGATCCTGGCTGTCGTCGGATCGGAGCCGATGGTCAGCGCTGGCGTTTTCGGCTAGTTCCATCGCGGCAGCCTTGCCCAAACCGCTTGATGCCGCTGTGATTATCGCTACCTTCTCTCAAATCCTCCGATCCAACACTTCTCTGTGGTGCGGGTTCCTTTCAGCGGGTGGCAACCCAAAATCGGCCGACTTGTTTGGGTTGGATCGAGTACGACGAGCGCTCTCGAATCGCAAGGGGACATCACGGCGGCTTTTGTCCCGGTGTTGAGCGGCGTTGAGGTTTTTCCTGATGAGGTTTTTCCTGATGAGGTTTTTCCTGATTGTGTGCGTCCGTATTCTGGAATAGAATCCAGTGCCCAACTGAGTTCCCCAACTGAGTTCCCCAACTGAGTTCCCCAACTGAGTTCCCCAACTGAGTTCCCCAACTCTCTTTTCTCCGGGTCACGAGTTCACGCAGTAACTTAGCGAGCCGGAGCGAGCAGAAGAAGGTATCAAGGTCGGACTCACGGACTGGAGGGTGACACGATCCCGGTCTTTGAATTACAGAAAAGCATTTTGCTGATGGCTGCA
>JADGNW010000345.1 GCA_017883315.1 Blastocatellia bacterium
AGTGGATTCCGCTTCACGCGGGACAGGACGGGCCGTTTTGGATGGCGGTGAATCACGTCATCCTCAAAGAGTTTCACGTCGAGAAGAAGACGCCTTACTTTCTCGACTACGTTAAGCGGTACAGCGACTCGCCGTTTCTCGTTAAGCTGGAGGAGTTCAGAGCAGCGTCTTCGAATGGAAATGGGCTTGATGCGGAGAATACGCCGCCTAAAGGCGGTACTCTAAACACCCGCACTCCCGGCAGACTCCTTCGCGCAAATAAACTTGCGAAGTACAAAGACGAAGAGAACGGCGATTGGAAATTCCTCGTCTACGATTCGATCTCCAATCAAGCTCGAATGCCCGGCGGTTCCGTAGGTCATCGCTGGGGTCAGACTCAGGGCAAATGGAACCTCGAGTTCAAAGATCCGTCTGACGGTTCCGAGATTGATCCGCAGTTGACCTTCATCGATGACTCCGATGAGGTTGTCGAAGTTTCATTCCTCGAGTTCGGAGCGGATGAAACCTTCCGGCGATCCGTCCCCGCCAAGTGGATCGAGACCGAAGACGGCAAGGTCCTGGTCACCACGGTCTACGATCTATTGATGGCGCAGTTCGGTGTGAGCCGAGGACTCGCCGGAGACTATCCCGAAGACTACAACGACACGCGCCTGTCATACACGCCTGCGTGGCAGGAGCAGTGGACCGGCGTTTCAAAAGAGACCGTGATCAAGTTCGCGCGCGAGTGGGCTTCGACCGCGGCTAAGACCGAAGGCAAGTGCTCGGTCATCATCGGCGCGGGAGTCAATCACTGGTATCACAACAATCTGATTTACCGCTCGGCGATCACCGCGCTGATGCTGTGCGGATGCGTCGGAAAAAATGGAGGAGGATTAAACCACTACGTCGGGCAAGAGAAGCTGGCGACGGTGGCTCCTTGGAGCAGCATTGCGTTCGCGCGCGACTGGGTTAATGCAGGGCGGCTTCAGAACGCGCCGTCCTGGCACTACGTTCACAGCGAACAGTGGCGCTACGAAGGCGAGTTCACCGACTATCACACGGTCCCTGCAAATGGCGATGGCGGTTTCGCAAGCGGACATACCATCGACATGCAAGCCAAAGCCGTGCGCTGCGGTTGGCTTCCTTTTTATCCGCAGTTCAATAAACCGAATCCTCTTGTCGTTCTAGAAGCGATCAAATCAGGCGCAAAGACCGATCAAGAAATCATCGACCACGTGGTTCGCCAGATTAAGGATAAGAAGCTTCCGCTCTCGGTCGAGAGGCCAAGCTCTAAAGCTAACTGGCCGCGAGTGTGGTTCATCTGGCGCGGCAACGCGTTGATGGCAAGCGCAAAGGGTCACGAGTTTTTCCTGAAGCACTATCTTGGCACTCATCACAACGACATCGCCGACGAGTGCGCCGAAGGAACGGTGAAGGATGTAGAGATGAAGTCCGAAGCTCCGCAAGGAAAGATGGACCTCGTCGTCGATCTGAATTTCCGAATGGACACCTCCGCGCTTTACTCCGACATCGTCCTGCCCGCCGCGACCTGGTACGAAAAGGCTGATCTAAACTCGACAGACATGCACTCGTTCATTCATCCGCTGTCGGAAGCAGTGCCGCCGTGCTGGGAATCCAAGAGCGACTGGGACATCTTCCGCGGCCTCGCAAAGCGCGTCAGCGAGATGTCGGCAAAACATCTGCCGGCTCCGATCAGAGATTTGGTCGCGTCGCCGCTCTCGCACGACACCCCCGACGAGATGGCGCAGCCCGAGATCAAAGACTGGGGCAAGGGCGAGTGCGAACCGATACCCGGAAAGACGATGGGGCACTTCACGCTGGTCGAACGCGACTACGTGAACCTCTACAACCAGTTCATCTCGCTCGGCCCGCTGGCGAGAAAGAACGGCATGGGCGCGCACGGTGTGAAGTACGCGATCGAAGACTTCTACGACGAAGTAATCGAATCGCAACAGCACACGATCGAACAGTGGAACGGCAACAAGTATCCTTCACTCAAGCGAGCCGAAGACGCGGCGAACATGATTCTTCATTTCGCGCCCGAGACGAACGGCGAGCTTGCTTATCGCGCTTATCAGTTCGTCGAGAAGAAAGTCGGGCGCCCACTGGCTGATCTTGCTGAGAAGAGCCGTCACGCGCGCGCAACCTATAAAGACCTTCAGGCTCAGCCGCGCCGCTTGTTGAACAGCCCGATGTGGTCCGGTCTCCTGCACGATGGGCGAGCTTACTCGGCCTTCACTTACAACTATGAGCGGCTGGTGCCGTGGAGGACGCTCACGGGACGGCAGCAGTTCTATCTAGACCACGAAGGCTACATCGCGTTCGGCGAGAACCTGCCGACTTACAAGCCTTCGCCGAAGCCCGCCGCCTATGGCGATCTGAAGAACAGCACCAAAGAAGGCAAGACCAAAGCGCTCAATTATCTGACGCCTCACGGCAAGTGGCACATCCACTCTACCTATTCCGACAACCATCGAATGATGACATTGTCGCGAGGGTGTGATCCGGTGTGGATGAACGACGAAGACGCGGCCGAGATCGACATAAGGGACAACGACTGGGTCGAGGTCTACAACGACAACGGAGTCGTCTGCACGAGAGCCGTTGTGAGCGCGCGAATTCCGAAGGGCGTGTGTATTCAATACCACTCGCCTGAGAGGACGCTGTCGGTGCCGAAGTCGCCGATGCGCGGCAATCGTCGCGCGGGCGGGCACAACAGCCTGACGCGAATCCGGTTGAAGCCGAACCTGATGGTCGGGGGCTACGGGCAATTCACCTATCACTTCAATTACTGGGGCCCGACCGGAGTGAACCGCGACACGTTTGTGCTGGTGCGCAAACTTGAAAAGGTGACCTGGTGAAAAGAGTAGTTCAGGGTTCAGAGTTCAGGGTTAGGATCAAACCCGGAACCCTGAACGCGGAACCCTGAACCAAAGGAAAACCATGGACGTTCGATTACAGATCTCAATGGTGTTTCACCTCGACAAGTGTATCGGCTGCCACACGTGCTCGATCGCTTGCAAGAATGTTTGGACCGATCGCAAAGGCGCCGAGTACATGTGGTGGAACAACGTGGAAACCAAACCTGGCACCGGCTACCCGACCGCGTGGGAAGACCAGAACAAATACAAAGGCGGGTGGGAACAACAGAACGGGCAGCCCGATCTCAAAATGGGCGGGCGAGTCCTGCGAGTGCTGAACATCTTTCACAATCCGTACCTGCCTAAGCTCGACGATTACTACGAACCGTGGACCTACAAATACGAAGACCTGTTCAACGCGCCCGAGGGCGCCGATCAGCCGACCGCTCGCCCGATCTCGATGGTCACCGGCAAGTATATGAACGTCGAAGCCGGCCCGAACTGGGATGATGATCTCGGCGGCTCGCCTATCTACGCCGCGAACGATCCAAATCTCGAAGCGCTCACCGAGGAGCAACGCGCCGAGCTGTTCGAGATCGAACGTCTGGTGTTCTTCTATCTGCCTCGCATCTGCAATCACTGTTTGAACGCGGCGTGTGTCGCGGCGTGCCCGTCCGGGGCGATCTACAAACGCGGCGAAGACGGCATCGTGCTAATCAATCAAGAGGTCTGCCGAGGTTGGCGCATGTGCGTGACCGCTTGCCCTTACAAGAAGACTTTCTACAACTGGTCGACTGGCAAATCCGAGAAGTGCATCTTGTGTTTCCCGCGGCTCGAGACCGGCCAGGCGCCTGCGTGCTTTCACTCGTGCGTTGGAAGGATTCGTTATCTGGGCGCGCTGCTGTACGACGCTGACCGCTTGCTCGACGCGATGAAGGTTCCCGATGACAAGCTGGTCGAGGCTCAACGCGATCTGATTCTCGATCCATTCGATCGCGAAGTGATTGCTGAGGCGATGAAGAACGGCATCGACGAGCGGGCAATCGAAGCCGCGCAGCGCTCGCCAGTCTACAAGTACGTCAAAGAGTGGAACCTCGCGTTGCCGCTGCACGCCGAGTTCCGCACGCTGCCGATGCTCTTCTACGTGCCACCTCTGCTTCCGGTGATGGCCAAGAGCGATGACGGACTCTACGACACAGCAAACAAAGAGCTGTTCAGCCCGATCGAACAGGCGCGACTCCCAATGGAATATATGGCCAGGCTCTTCTCGGGCGGCAACGTCGACCTTGTGCGCTACGCGCTTAAGAAGCAATACGCGATTCGGCTCTTCAAGCGGATGGAGACGGTCGGCGATATTGACCACGCGACTGTGAAGCGCGCGCTCGAGCAGGTGAACACTTCCGAAGAAGAGGCGGAGCAAGTATACCGGTTGACTTCGCTGCCCACGATGGACGAGCGGTACGTGATACCGCCTTCTCATCGCGAAGAAGCGATGCAGATGTTGAACGACGATACGTGGGCGGAGAAGGGCGAGGTCGGCTTGGGCTTTCGTGAGTTACCCGTGAGGGGCGCATAGGTTCCACATCGGGCAAACCGTGAAAACCGACATGCCAGTCAATAAGTCTAGCCAATAAGTAAGGAGGGAAACGATGATCAAAACACTTTCGCTGGTAGTGATAGCCTTATCGATCTCGTCTGCGGTTTTCTCAGTCGTGGCTCAGGATACGCCTAAGTCTGCGCAGGCGGCGCCGCCCGCGCGAAAGATTCCGGGCGTCACAACTGAGGATGCGTTTCCCCGTGCTTGCGTGGACTGCCACACCAATCACCCTGAGATGAACCTGGACGCCCGGATCAGTTCGCTGATGAAGGGGTGGAATGACAAAGTAGAACCGGCGCTCCTTGCCAAAGCGCAAGCCTCCGCGCCGAGCGGCGTCACCTTAAAGGGGAAACACCCGGCCGCCGCTTTCGCTCTCAAGAACATCCCCGCGGGCTGCCTGACGTGCCACAGTAAGAAGTCGACACTGGCGCCCCCGTTCGCGCAGATGCTGCACAAAATCCACCTGACCGGCGGAGAGGAGAATCACTTCCTGACGGCGTACCAAGGGGAATGTACGCACTGTCACAAACTCAACCTGTCAACGGGGCTGTGGTCGCTGCCGAGCGCCCCCGAACCATAACTGTTTCTTTGGAGCACTATGAATCATCTCTACGACATTCTTGCGAGCTCGCTCGAGTACCCTGGCGAAGATTGGAACACGCGTCTCGACCGTTGCAAACAGTGGTTGACTATTCAGGAGCCCGACGTCGCGGTGCAGTTCATCAGATTCCGCCGGAAGGTCAAGGATATGTCGATCGAGAAGCTGCAGGAACTGTACACGCAGACGTTCGATTTGAATCCGGTCTGCACGCTCGATATCGGTTATCACCTGTTCGGCGAGAACTACAAACGCGGCGAGTTGTTGGCGAAGCTTCGTGAGACGGAAGCGCCGTACGAACTGGGCCAGGCGAATCAGTTGCCCGACCACTTGCCCGTGCTGCTCCGGCTGCTAGCGAAGCTCGAGGATGAAGAACTCCGACTAGCTCTGATCGGCGAGATTCTGATTCCGGCATTGGGCAAGATGCTCGAGGCCCTCAGCCAAACCGACAATCCATATCGGGATCTGATCGAGGTCATCAGCAATGCGCTAAAGAACGAAGTGCCGGACGCAGAGAGTGCTTCGCATGAAGATGCGGGCGACGTGCCCGAGCTGTATCGCATTTCATCGAAAGCGTCGGCTCAGTGAGGCTCAATGGAGTTCGTAGTCCGTAGTCAGGAGCTACGGACCACGGACTTCGGACCACCAACTTGAGGAGTGATGATGCTTAACCTCGATAATCTACTCTTCGTCATCTTTCCCTACACCGTGATCATTCTCGCGGTGGTCGTCACCGCGCAGCGGTACTTCAAGAGGGGCTTCACCTACTCGAGCCTGTCGTCGCAGTTTCTCGAAGGCGGCGAACTGTTCTACGGCTCCGTGCCATTTCACATCGGCATTCTCGGAGTGCTCGCCGGCCACCTGATCGGCTTTGCATTTCCCAAGAGCGTGCTGTTGTTCAACAGTGTTCCGCTGAGGCTCTACATCCTCGAGAGCGCTGCTTTGCTGTTCGGATTGATGTGTCTGGTCGGCATCGTGAACCTGATCGTGCGCCGACAGATCTCCGCTCGCGTTCGCGCAGTGACTTCGCCGATGGATGTAGTCGTGCTGCTTCTTCTTTTGATTCAAGTCGTGCTCGGCGTGTACACCGCGATCTTCTATCGCTGGGGTTCGGCGTGGTACGCGACCTCGGCAGTTCCTTATCTGCGTTCGCTGTTCACGCTACAACCTGATGTCGCGATGATCGCGCCGCTGCCCATGGTGGTGAAGGCGCACTTCTTGAACGCGTGGGTTCTAGTCGCCGTCTTTGGTTTCTCCAGGCTGGTTCACATGCTGGTCGTGCCGATTCACTATCTGTGGCGGCCTTATCAGCTTGTGATCTGGAACTGGAACCGCAAACGCATTCGCGGTCAGGCTCCGCGCCCAAGACCCGCTCCCGCCGAGGTGATAGTTCCCGCAAGCGAACGTCCGGCAAAGACCAGGCCCGCTTTCACGAGGTGAGATGATGAGCTTGAGAACGGCAAAGATAATCTCACTGCTCGTGACCATCGCCGGCGCGATTGTGCTGTTGCAAGGCGCGACGTTCAGTTGGCTCGGCAATCAGCAAGGCTACGAGCCGGTTCAGCCGATTGCTTTTTCGCACAAGGTTCACGCGGGCGATAACCAGATTCAGTGTTTGTATTGTCACTCGGCCGCCGAGAAGTCCAAAGTCGCGGGCATCCCGGCCGCGTCGACGTGTATGAACTGCCACTCGCAGATCAGGAAGGACTCGCCCGAGATTCAGAAGATCACGCAGGCGCTCGCGGATAACAAACCGATCGAGTGGGTGAGAGTGCATCACTTGCCTGACCACGCGCGGTTCGATCACAGCCGCCACGTTTCGGCTGGACTGAAGTGCCAGCAATGCCACGGCGCAATCGAGACGATGGAACGAGTCTCGCAGTTCGAGACGCTTTCGATGGGGATGTGCGTGACGTGTCACCGGACTCATCGCGAGGTGACGTTGGACGAGAACGGCAAGCCGGTGATTTCACGCGAGGCTACGCCGAAGAGATTGATGGCCTCGACCGATTGTTCGGTTTGCCATCACTGAATGATCGCATGTAGGGGCGGCCCTCCGTGGCCGCCCCAGAGTCGCCAAAAGGCTAAGAGTTCACGCTGGGGCGGCCACGGAGGGCCGCCCCTACAAGGGCAATGATGAGCGGCGAGAAGCTTTGGAAAAAATTTCAGCAACAAGACGCGGACGACGCGCCGCAGCTTATTCAACTCGAGTCTGCGCGGATGCCGCGCGCTGGCGTCTCCCGCCGAACCTTCATTGAGATGATTGGCTTCTCGGCTGCGGCGCTCACATTCACCAGTTGCCGCGCGCCCGAGCAGAAGATCATTCCGTACCTGAAACAACCAGTCGAGTTCACTCCCGGCGTCGCAAGTTGGTTTGCTTCCACGTGCGGAGGCTGCAGCGCCGGTTGCGGAGTGTTGGTCAAGGTTCGCGACGGCCGGCCGATCAAGATCGAAGGCAATCCCGAACATCCACTAAACGCGGGCGGTCTGTGCGCCGTAGCTCACGGAATGGTTTTCGGCCTTTATGATTCGGATCGCGTGAGGCAGCCGCTGATCGCCTCGAAGCCGGCGACGTGGGCGGACGTTGATCGGCAGATCATCGACATACTCGCCGCAACACAGAAGACCGGCGAAAAGGTTCGAGTGCTCACCGGTACGATCACCAGTCCCACTTCGCGAGAAGCAATCGCAAAGTTTCTGAGCCAGTTCAAAGACGGCAAGCATGTGGTCTACGAAGCGGTCTCGACCGCCGCGATACGCGAAGCTCACGCGCGAACCTACAAGACGCCGGCGATCCCACAATATCGGTTCGACAAAGCAAAACTTGTCGTGAGCTTTGGTGCGGACTTCCTCGGAACGTGGATCGCGCCTACTCAGTTCACACGCGGGTACTCGACGGCGCGCGATCTCCGCGAAGGCAGCCATGAGATGTCGCGACACGTGCAGTTCGAATCATTGATGTCGTTGACCGGCAGCAACGCCGATGCACGCGTGAGGGTTTCGCCATCGGAAGAGATCGACGCACTGCTGCTGCTTGCGAAGCTCGTTTCCTCTGAAGGAACCGCGGCGGTCGCAGCAGTCGACGACTCGCGCATCAGTTCGCGCGTACGTGAAGCAGTTCAGCAAACTGCGAACGAACTCCTGAAGCTTCACGGCGAATCGCTGGTTATCAGCGGCTCAAACGATATCGATGCCCAATGCGTGGTCAATGCTATCAATCAAGCGCTGGGCAATTACGGTAAGACGCTCGACCTGAATGCGACCAGCCAGCAGAACGAGGGCGCCGATCAGGAGATGGTCGAGCTGGTGCGAGAGATGAACGCGGGCGAGGTCGGCGGGCTGATAGTATCCGGAGTGAATCCGGCTTACGACTATTACGCCAGTGAGGATTTCAGTAACGCGCTTGCCAAAGTTCCGCTGAAGATATCGCTCAACCCGACCCGCGACGAAACGTCGGCGCTTGTTGATTTCATCTGTCCGCAGCATCACTTCCTCGAAGCGTGGGACGACGCCCAACCGGTGCGCGGCGTTATTAGCTTGAACCAGCCAACGATCGCTCCGCTCTTTCAGACGCGAGCCTATCAAGAAAGCCTGCTCAGATGGAGCGGCGACGGACGTCCGTTTTACGACGTGCTTCGTCAGTCGTGGAAAGAGAAGCTCTTCACGCAGCAAAAGACGCACGCGACGTTTGATGAGTTCTGGGACCATTCGCTTCAAGACGGCTTTGCTGTGTTGCAAACGCAGTCTTCGGAGCAACCGTCTTTCGTTGCAGATCAGATGGGCAAGTCAGTCGAAAGATTGGGGGCGCGGTCTGCGGATCACGCGAGCAAGCTCACGGCTTTGCTCTACGAAAAGATCGGGCTTCGTGACGGGACTCACGCGAACAACCCGTGGCTGCACGAGCTGCCCGATCCGATCAGCAAGATCACCTGGGACAACTACGCATGCGTTTCTCCAAAGCTCGCCGAGAAGTTTGAGCTTGAAGAAGGAACGATCGTTCGCATATCAAACTCGGAAACTACAATCGAGCTTCCGGCACACATTCAACCCGGCCAACACGACGACTGCGTCGCCATCGCGCTCGGCTACGGACGAACGAGCGCGGGCAAGGCGGGCACGGGCATTGGCGTGAACGCGTATCCGCTAGTCCGGTTCGATAACGGGACGTTTCAATACCAGGCGACTGGAATCAAGCTCGAGAAGACCGCAGCCAGGGTTCAGCTTGCTTCCACCCAGCTTCATCAAACGCTCGGCGGCCGGCCGCTTATCAAAGAGTTCACGCTCGACGATTACCTGAAAAAACACACGGCGGGAGAATATCCCAAAGAATCGAAGAGCATCTGGAAAGATTACCAATACGGCGAGCACAAGTGGGCGATGGTCGTTGACCTGAACGTCTGCGTCGGTTGCTCGGCCTGCATCTTGAGCTGCCAGGCTGAGAACAACGTTCCGGTCGTCGGCAAAGACGAAGTTCGCCGCCAGCGCGAGATGCATTGGATAAGGCTTGATCGCTACACGCTCGGCTCCGATGATAACACGACAGTCGAGTATCAACCGGTGATGTGCAATCAATGCGACAACGCTTCGTGCGAGAGCGTGTGCCCGGTCCTCGCTACTGTGCACAGCAGCGAAGGCTTGAACATGCAGGTCTACAATCGCTGCGTCGGCACTCGCTACTGTGAGAACAACTGCCCGTACAAAGTGCGGCGCTTCAACTGGTTCGAGAATCAACACGCCGATCCAATTTCCAACCTTGCGCTCAACCCTGATGTGACCGTGCGCAGCCGCGGCGTTATGGAGAAGTGCACCTTCTGCGTGCAGCGAATTGAAGAAGCCAAGATTCACGCGCGCAACGAAGGCCGCAACATCCGTGACGGCGAGATACAGACCGCGTGTCAGCAGAGCTGTCCGGCTCACGCGATCACCTTCGGCGACCTGGTTGATGCCGATAGCCGCGTCGGCAAGCTCAAGCACGACGAGCGCGACTACATTCTTCTTGAAGAGGTGAACCTGCGTCCCCAGATCAGCTACCTGGCGAAAGTGCGAAACACCGAGGAGGTAGAAGCATAACCATGGCTGTGGCCATCAAGCAGCATCACGGGACCAAAGGTTCGATGGACCATCCCACCGTGTCGAACCTCCGTCAGCCTTTGATCGAAGGAGAGAAAAGCTACAGCGAGGTAACGACCGACATCTGCAAGCTGCTCGATAACAAGCCGGGCGTTGGCTGGTGGGTCGCGTTCTCGGTTTCGGTTTGTTTTCTGATCGCCGGGGCCATCGCGACGACTTACACCGTAACGACCGGCATCGGAACCTGGGGCTTGAACAAGACAATCGGCTGGGCGTTCGACATAACCAACTTCGTATTCTGGATTGGGATCGGGCACGCAGGCACGTTCATCTCGGCGATTCTGTTTTTGTTCAACCAGAAGTGGCGAACTTCGGTTAATCGCTCGGCTGAAGCGATGACGTTGATTGCCGTGATGTGCGCGGGTTTGTTTCCGGTGATCCACATGGGAAGGCCGTGGCTGTTCTACTGGATTCTGCCCTATCCAAATGCGCGCGGGTCCTTGTGGGTGAACTTCCGTTCGCCGCTGGTGTGGGACTTCTTCGCGATCTCGACTTACTTCACGATCTCGCTGGTGTTTTGGTATCTCGGACTCGTGCCTGATCTGGCGACCGCCCGCGATCGGACAATCTCGAAGTTGAAGCGAGCGGTGTATCGCATCTTCAGTCTTGGATGGAACGGGTCGAATCGAACGTGGTCCAGGTATGAGACGGTTTACCTGGTGCTGGCGGCACTGGCGACTCCGCTGGTGCTGTCGGTTCACAGCATCGTGAGCTTCGACTTCGCGACTTCGCTGATACCAGGATGGCACTCGACGATCTTTCCGCCTTACTTCGTTGCGGGCGCGGTGTTCTCGGGATTCGCGATGGTGATGACGCTGATGATCCTGGTGCGCAAGCTGATGCACCTCGAACAATACATAACGGTCCATCACCTCGAGAACATGTGCAAGGTCACTCTGCTGACAGGCTCGATTGTAAGCGTCGCATACTTGACTGAGATATTCATCGGGTTCTACAGCGGCAATCCGAACGAAATGTTTCTGATCCTCAACCGGGTGCTCGGGCCGTACGCGTGGGCTTATTGGACGATGGTGACCTGCAACGCGATCGTGCCGCAGTTGTTCTGGTTTAAGCGCGTTCGCACGACTATTCCGGTGATCTTTGTGCTGTCGATACTGGTCAACGTGGGAATGTGGTTCGAGCGTTTCGTGATCATTGTGATCTCTCTTCATCGCGATTTTCTGCCGTCGAGCTGGGCGATGTACACGCCTACAGTCACCGAGTTCGGGCTTCTACTGGGCAGCTTCGGGCTGTTCTTCACGCTGTTCCTGCTCTTCTTGAGACTCTTCCCGGCGATCTCGATGAGCGAAGTGAAGGGGGTGCTGCATTATGCGCGCCGATAAAGACGATAAAGCGCAAGCGAACAGCAGGTACACGGCGGCGGTGTTCAGAAACGAAGAAGAGCTGTTCTCTGCGGTCCTGGAAGCTCGCGCATCGGGCTTTGAGATCCACGATGTGTACACGCCGTTTCCGGTGCACGGTATGGACCAGGCGGCAGGCTTGAAGCGCTCGCGGCTGACTTGGATCGCGCTGATAGCAGGAGCGATCGGGTTGATGTTCGGGCTTGGGTTGCAGGTGTGGACCTCGGCTTATGACTGGCCGTTGAACGTCGGAGGCAAGCCGTTCAATTCGTTCCCGCTGTTCATCCCGGTGACCTTCGAGTTGACGGTGTTGTTCTCGGGACTGATCGCGATCGGCGTGTTGCTGGTGCGTAATCGACTGTGGCTGTTCAGCAAGCGATTGGTGTTCAGCCGCGTGACGGATGATCGATTCGTGATCGTGTTGAAGCAGTCCGACGCGTCGTTCGATCAGCGGAGAGCGATGAAGTTATTCGCCAGGCACGGCGCGATTAAGGTCATCGAGGGAGATCAGTTCGTTTAGGGCATGTAGGGGCGGCCCTCCGTGGCCGCCCCAGAATGTAGGGTCCCAGCGTTTGCCCTACCGTGCTGGGGCGGCCACAGAGGGCCGGCCCTACATGCGGATCGAGAATCCATATGAAAAACAAAGCTTCATGGTTGGGTGTGATCCTGCTACCGGTCATTGTGCTCGGCGGACTACTTCTGATGAACCGCAACAATGCGGCGAGGAATCTCGAGTGGCCGACGCAGATGCAGTACTCGCCGGCGTATCTTTCTCAAACGCCCAACCCTGTTTTGCCCAACGGAATGACCGAGCAGATGCCCGTAGCCGGCACGATACCACGAGGCTATCAGCCGTTTCATTACGGGCCAGGTCCGGAAGAAGCGATTCGCGCGGGCAACGAGCTGAAGAATCCGTTTCAACCGACCGAGGAGAACCTGGCTCGCGGGCAGCAGGTGTTCAACAACCAATGCGCAGTGTGTCACGGAGCAACCGGCGCCGGAGACGGACCGCTTATTCCGAAGTATCCGAATCCGCCGGCTTACAACACCGATAAGTCGAAGGCGCTAGCGGATGGGAATATTTTTCACGTCATCACGTTAGGCCGGAACAACATGCCTTCGCACGCGGCGCTCGTGTCTTTCGACGATCGCTGGAAGGCAGTTCTGTACATTCGCAAGCTGCAAGGGAAGTAGCAGTAGCACTCGGGAGTCTGGAATATGCCCTACAGGCCGCTCCTATCAGATCGGGAGAGAAAGACGCTGATCGCTCTGGCCGCGGTTGGCGTGCTTGGCTTTGGCGCGGGATTGGCGTTCAACAGCGCGCGCCTTTGGCCGAGCTTTCTTCTGAACTCAGTTTTCTTTTTGACGCTCGCGCTGGGAGCGACGGTCTTCGTCAGCATCCATCACGTCTCAAACGCCGGCTGGAGCGCCGCGCTCAGGCGAATACCCGAAGCGATGATGAGCTACCTGCCAGTCGGCACGCTAGCGATGCTGTTGGTCTTCTTCGGCCGGCACTCGATCTACCCATGGTCGCACGGCATCGCGCCCACCAGTGACGCGATGAGAATGAAAGGGGCGTTTCTGAACACGCCGTTCTTCTTCGCGCGAATGGCGGTCGTGTTGGCGATATGGTGCGCGTTTGGATATCTGTTGTGGCGGCAGTCGAGGCTCCAGGACGAAGACGGCCTGCTCGAACACACCGACAAGAGCAAAAAATACTCGGCGATATTCCTGGCGGTCTTTGCGGTCACCTTCTCGCTTGCAAGCTTTGATTGGTTGATGTCAATCGAGCCTGAATTCTACAGCACGATTTTCGCCTTCTACTGTTTCTCCGGTCTGTTTGTGAGCGGCATAGCCGCGGTAACGTTGATCGTAATCTTTCTGCGCAGACGCGGCTTTCTCAATCAGGTAAATGAGGACCACCTGCACAACCTCGGCAAGATGATCTTCGGGTTCTCGACTTTTTGGGCGTACATCTGGATATCGCAGTACCTGCTGATCTACTACGCGAACCTGCCCGAGGAAACGGTCTTCTATCTGCGCCAGACATCGACGCCGGGATGGAAGGCGCTGTTTCTGATCAATCTGCTTTTGAACTGGCTGATCCCGTTTGTGCTGTTGATCTCCCGCAAAGCGAAACGCAGCGACGGGCTGCTGCTTTCCGCCTGTGCGATCATCTTGATCGGCCACGGGCTCGATCTTTATCTGATGATCTTTCCGGCGCTCGGTCTGTCGTCAATGATCGGTGTCGTGGATCTGGCTCTGGTAGCCGGTTTCGCGTCGCTGTTCCTTCTGACGGTCGCGACAGCACTCGGGAAGGTTGCGCTCGTGCCGGTGCATGATCCTTACATGGCTGAGAGTCTTGCGCTTCATTCCTTCGAAGCGCCGGAAGAAGAGGGAATGCTTCGCGACGCGCACGCGAACCACGCGTTGCTGCTGTCGACCATCGCATTCACAGTCAGCTTTTCAGTGTGGGGGCTCGTCGGTTCGCTCGCGCCAAAGTTTCGCGAGATGTATCACCTATCGGCGTGGGAGACTTCGCTGCTGATCGCGGTGCCGGTGCTGCTCGGCTCTGTGGGACGGATACCGATGGGCATTCTCGCCGACAAGTTCGGCGGGCGAATCGTGTTCGGCCTGCTGCTCTGCTTCTGCGTGATTCCTGCCGTGGGCGTCAGTTGGACCGGATCTTATAGCTCGCTGATCGCCTGGGGACTCTTGATCGGATTTGCGGGTACGAGTTTCTCAGTAGGCGTCGCCTTCGTGTCGAAGTGGTTTCCGGCGAAGTACCAGGGCACCGCGCTTGGGATCTACGGTATGGGAAACATCGGGCAATCGGTCGCGGTGTTCGGCGCGCCCGCGATCGTCGCCGCAACCGGCGATTGGCGCGTCCCGTTCTGGATCTACGGCGCGGTTGCGGGAGTGTTTGGGCTCGTGTTTCTCTTGTTAGCCCGCAACGCCCCGATCAAAGCGCAGCCTAAGAAAGTTCGCGAGTACCTGGTCATCTTCAAGCGCGAGCCGATCGCCTGGGTGCTCTCGCTCTTTTACTTCCTGACCTTCGGCGGATTCGTCGCGCTGAGCATCTACCTGCCGACGCTGCTCAAAGACATCTTCTCACTGAGCCCCACGGACGCGGGCGCTCGAGTCGCAGGCTTCGTGATCGTAGCAACCGGAATGCGCCCAGTTGGTGGTTGGCTTGCAGATCGATTCGGCGGTTCGCAAGTTCTCGCTTTGGTTCTTGGCCTGATCGCGATTCTGGCGATCGGGCTGACTTCTACGATCATGCCGCTGTTTACGATTGGTGCGTTAGGCACGGCCGCGCTGTTGGGGCTTGGCAACGGCGCCGTCTTCAAGCTGGTGCCCCAATATTTCCCGCGTGAGACCGGCACGGTGACCGGATTGGTAGGAGCTGCGGGCGGGCTCGGCGGCTTCTTCCCGCCGCTAGTGCTCGGGGTCATTCGCGGTCAGACAGGCTCATACACTCTCGGTTTTGTTTTTCTCTCCGGCTTTGCGCTGGTCTGCTTTGCGGTGAACTACCTGGTCTTCCTGCGCCGGCAAGAAGATCGCGAAACCGCACAGGCGAACTAGCACGCCATCGTCAAACGCATGGGGCAAGCTATGAACGAGCAAGAGACTACGAAGAAAGCGGTTCTCATCCTTGCGACCGCAACATTATTGATCGCGTTTGCAGGCATCGGTTTGGGTGGCTCGCAGGTCCAGAAACCGGCGCCGATTTCTGCGGAAGGAAAGCAGTGTTTGCAGTGCCACCAGAACACGACGCCGGGCGTCGTCGATCAGTGGAAGAACAGCGCGCATTATCGAAGCGGCATCGATTGCTACTCCTGTCACAAAGCCAACGAAGGCGATCCCGCGACTTTCGATCACTACGGCAACAAGATCGCCGTGATCGTCACGCCGAACTACTGCAACCGGTGCCACAAGAAAGAAGTTGCCCAGTTTGAAACTTCGCATCACGCGAAAGCTGCCAGCTTCATCGGCTCGCTCGACAACATTCTCGGCGAAGTCGTCGAAGGCGGAGCGGCCGCGATTAACGGATGCATGCAATGTCACGGCTCGACTGTGAAGTACAAAGGCGACGGAAAATTCGACGCGAGCACGTGGCCCAACAGCGGTGTAGGCCGGGTCAATCCCGATGGCTCGAAGGGAAGCTGCGCGGCTTGTCACGGACGGCATTCGTTTTCTTCAGCTCTCGCGCGCCAGCCTGAGAACTGCGGCAAGTGTCACATGGGTCCCGATCATCCGCAGATCGAAATCTACAACGAGTCGAAGCACGGCATTCAGTTTCGCGCCAACATCGCGAAGATGAACCTCGAAAAGAAATCGTGGATCGTCGGCAAGGACTACACTGCGGCGCCGACTTGCGCGACGTGTCACATGAGCGCGACCGCTACACAGGCGGTCACTCACGACTCCGGCGCGCGAATAAGCTGGACGCTACGTCCGGCCGTTTCCATCAAGCTCGAGAACGCGGATAAGCGGCGCGAGTCAATGCAAGAGGTCTGCTCGAACTGCCACGCCGCCGGTTGGGTCGAGAACTTCTACAAGCAGTACGACAACACTGTCGATCTGTACAACGAGAAGTTCGCCAAACCCGCGAAGGCGATAATGGAAAAACTGTACGCCGACGGCAAGCTCACCAAGACGCCGTTCGACGACAAGCTCGAGTGGACTTATTACGAGCTATGGCATCACCAGGGACGGCGTGCGCGGATGGGCACCGCGATGATGGGGCCTGACTACACCCAGTGGCACGGCTTTTACGAAGTGGGGAAGAGTTTTTACAACGAGTTTCTGCCGGAAGCCGAAGCGGCAGAGCCAGGAGTCACCGCGCAAGCCGCGTCGAGCGATTTTCACAAGTGGAGAAAGGGATTCACTCCCGAAGAGCTTCAGAAGATACTGAACTTCTACAAGGACCGATACAAACAGTGACGGAGGCAGATCTAGCAGACTAGCTCAGCGCTTTCACTCGGACTTTAGACAATCTGCTATCCAGGTCAGGTGTTAGCCACGTGCTTCTAAAACCAGACCGCATCTTTCTTGCCGTCGTGTTGGTGAATGACAGCATGATCGTGATGCAGGTATGTCACACTATGGGGAACAAGTTTTCGATAGCCAGAACGCGAAAAGGCTTTTAGTTCAGTAGCTATTTTCTCTTTCGTCCAGTGCTTATCTTTGATTATGATTATCCCCGCATGAGAACAAGGCGGATAGCGCCTCTCGTTTATTGTATTGTGGTCAAACGTGAGCAACACGCGTTTTAACCCTGCCGCCTTCCTGATAAGATCATCGTCCCGTGCGCCCTGAACAAAACCGCAGGCGAATGTCGTCTTTGCCTTAACGAAAGCAACTTGGTCATTTAGAGCCTCTGCGACTGGCTCCCCGAATGTTTCATCAACCATTAGCTTCAGGTGGCTCGCAAACCGCTTCAATAAAGTCTTGAGCATATGCTAAGGCTTCTTTAACTTGGCCAACTGTAATGCGCCCGCGGTAGTACTCAACAACATTACTGATGCTTCCTAGTACATAGAGTCGGCCCAGAATCTGACCTACGGAAAGACGGGTTTCGGCTATATGGGGAATACCCCCAAGGACGTTCTCATCAACGCTAATAGATACGTGTAGCTGGCAGCACCAAGTCGCTACCGCACGGACACTTTCCAGCGATTGTGGTTGCTGAATAGTCACAGAGCTAGCCGTTCCAAGATCAACGCCGTGAGGACCGACGAACAACCAGGTAAACTCAGGCTCATCCTGTACGACGGATAATGATAGATCGGGCAGACGTGTATCCGCATCTTGCCAGATAGACACATTCGGCGATAGGCTGGAATCCCCCAGTATAGTAAATGTCTCAGGCATATATTACTCTTCTGTTGTCTCGCCAGACGAAGTAACTTCCGTAACTTTCTCTTTCTGTTCTTTGAGTTTTTGAGTCCTTTGAACATGTCCCAGCATGGTATTGAGCATACTTTCCAACCGTTCGGGACTAATGGCCATTCTTGCCACGCATACACTGCGAGTCTGTTTGGTTCCTTGCGCTTCAGCAAGCGTAACAAACGGGGGCACCACCTGAACAAAAGACAGAATATGGACGCCGTTCGCGTAGACAACATATACGCCGTCAACAGAAAGAGTTCGAATCTCTTCTGGCATATAGGGCATTGCAGAGATTTCAAATAATCCCCCCTGCTCGTTCTTCGTTTCGTCGTCTGCCATCGCACCCTCCAAGGCGGCCATTCTATCACGGAAAATGGTATCATAGGACAGACTATTTTACGGGCCTGTTTTGTGAGCGGGATAATCACCTAAGTCTTAATACAAACAATGACCCACACAGCCGATGTGACCGCCGTCACCCGAGCGCGTGACGGCGGTCACGGCGATCCGTCGCAATCCGCTCATATAGTTGACTCTCGGACGCTTACGCGGTCCAACTTTCAAAGTCCAGGAGAATCAATATGCCCGAGAAGGTCAAAGCCATCGATTTCATGTACTACGTCGCGACCCGCGAATTCATGGCGCAATGGGACCGCGCCAAAGAGGGCGAGTTGATCTGTCGAATGGAACGCGCCATCGGCGGGCTGCCGCGATTTGAGTCCATAGAAACGATGCTTGGCAAAATGGACGAAGCGGGCGTCGAGAAGGTATTCATCACTCAGACCAAGATGTGGTCCTACTGGCGCAAGTGGATGTACATGGACACCAAGCTCGAAGACGTCCTGCAATACACCGAGAAATATCCGAAGCGATTCGTCGGGCTGGCGGGCTACAACCCGTTTCGCATTCGCGAGAGCCTTCGCGAAATCGAGCTAGCGGTTACGAAGCACGGCTTTAAGGGCGTGTACGTTCACATCTACGGCTTCGACATTCCACTCAGCGACGCAAAGATGTATCCGCTTTACGCCAAGTGCGTCGAGCTCGATGTGCCTGTATCGATGCAAGTCGGCCACGTGCTGGAAGCGATGCCAAGCGAAGGCGCGCGCCCGATGTTTCTCGATCGGATCGCCTGCGACTTCCCAGAATTGAAGATGATTGGCGCGCACACCGGATGGCCGTGGGTCGATGAGCTGATTTCGGTTTGCTACAAGTGGGAGAACATCTGGTTTGGCGTGGACGCGTGGGGGCCGAAGTATCTATCACCGCAGATCATTCAGTTCATCAGCAGCCGGCTGGGCCGCGACCGATGTATCTGGGGAACAAACGGACTGCCGTGGAAAGAGAACCTTGAGCAGCTCGACGAGTTGGGCTTGAAAGAAGAGGTCAAACGAAAGCTCATCCGTGACAACGCGATTGAGTTGTTCAAGCTCTAGACTGGGCCGATGAACCTGAGCCGATGAACCTGAGCCGAACCCAACCATTCGAAGTGGAAATGCCGTGCGCGGCCCGCCACGCGGCGGCGTGGGTCGGACTCTGCGCAGCGCTTGCGGTGCACGTAGTCGATGAAGCGCTGACGGACTTCTTATCAGTGTACAACCCTGCGGTAAGGGCGATTCACGAGCGCATACCCTGGTCGCCGCTTCCGACTTTTACTTTTGAAGTCTGGCTGGGCGGCTTGATCGTCGCGGTGATTGTCTTATCGAGCTTGACCGTATTCGTGCTGCGCGGCTCGACATGGATGATGCCGGCTTCATATGTGTTCGGAGTCTTGATGCTTGGCAACGGGCTGGCTCACATCGCGGGCTCGCTTCAGTTGGGACGCCCGATGCCAGGCGTGTATTCAGCGCCGCTGTTGCTGGCGGCTTCAGGTTACTTGCTGGTGACCGTCAACCGGATTCGAAGGAGAAAGCAATCATGAAAGCTATGGACTTCACAGGAAAGTCAGTGATCGTCACCGGAGGCGCGCGCGGAATTGGACGGGCGATCGTGAACGCATTTGCCGAGGCCGGCGCTGACGTTGCAATCGGTGACTTTCGATTGGACGAGGCAAAGGCGACGGCGCTCGAAATCAGTGAAGCGTCCGGGCGGCACGTTGTGGCGATCCACACAGATGTGACGAAGCTTGAAGACGTTCACCATCTTCGCGACGAAACGCTGCGACTGTTTGGAAAGATCGACGTGCTGGTTAACAGTGCAGGCTGGGACAAGCTGTTGCCGTTCGTGAAGACGACGCCGGACATGTGGGATCGAGTCATCGCGATCAACTTCAAGGGAGTCGTTCACACTTGTCACACGATTTTGCCGCACATGTCTGAACGCAAACAGGGCGCAATCGTGAACCTGAGTTCGGACACCGCGCGCGTCGGTTCGTTCGGCGAAGCGATCTATGCCGCCTCGAAAGCGGCTGTGATAGCCTTTTCCAAGACATTGGCACGCGAGCACGCGCGCGACAAGATCCGCGTTAATGCCGTATGCCCGGGGCTGGTCGACACGCCGCTGATCGAGGAGATGAAGCAAGACGAGTTCACTCACAAGATACTCGACTCGATCGTGAACTTCATTCCATTCAAGCGGCTCGGGCGTCCCGAGGAGATTGCTGCGATGGTGGTGTTTCTGGCGTCAGACGCCGCGAGTTACATAACAGGACAGGCGATCAGCGTGAACGGCGGGTTGAACATGGTTGGGTGATCATGGTTGGGCATATGTAAGCACATCGTTCGAAGATCGAGTCCACCTTACACGCGCTTGGTCGCGAGCAAGGCAGTCGGAGATGGTTGTTAAGCTTGTGGAGAGAAGAAAAGCACAATACGTGATAGGAATCGCGGTCTGGCTGTGCATCGTCGCAGCGGGGGTCTTCATCACGTCGGCGTCCCCGCGCTTAATCGCGATCGTAGATGTTGCGCTGCTGGTCGCGCTAATTATGCTGGTCGACGGTGGCGGGTCGATCTACAAGCTGGCGCTCTGGTTCCGTTATCGCAAAGACGCTAACAAACGCGAACTGATTGCTTCCTCAGGTCAAATGTACCCCAAGAGGCTGTGGAAGTTTTTGATGGACGAATCAGACGAGCCGGAAACCGAGACTTCGGATGAGGCGATGTTGTCTCGGAGAAGGAAGACTGAATGAATGCTCCTGTATTTCACGAATGGCGGAACAAACCACTCGACGAAGTGCTCTACGAGTGCCGCGAGATGCTCGAAGACACGACTTTCCCCACAGTGCGGCGATGGCGAGAAGCGGGCGGCAAGATCATCGGCCACTTTCAAGTCTACTTTCCCGAAGAGATCGTTCACGCCGCCGGGCTGCTGCCGGTCAAGATTCGAGGCGCGCAGGTCGAGGCAATACAAGCCGACTCGCGCTTCGGTTCTTACTTGTGCTCGATTCTGAAGACCTCGCTCGAGCTGGCCCTGAGCAAGCGGATCGAGATGGAAATGTTCGTGACTCATCCCATCTGCGACGCGGCGCGCAATCTGGCCGCGGTCTGGGGAAGGAACTTCAGCTACCCTTGCCAGATTCTGTACCTGCCCCAAAATGCGAATTCTTCTCACGCGGCGGTCTACCTGCGAGGCGAATACGATCGGTTGAAGCGCGCGGTCGAAGAGATCAGCGGCCAGACCGTTGGCGACAACGCGTTGCGTAGCTCGATCGCCGTCTATAACGAGAATCGCGCGCTGCTTCGTGAGCTGTACGCGATCAAGCGGCAGACGCCGTGGCTGATCTCCGCCGATGAAGCCTACGCGCTGGTTGCGATCGGCGGCGTGATCCCTCGCGAAGAGCACAACGACTTGCTGCGAGTTGTGCTGCCGATGGTCCGCGAACGAAACGCCAAGCCGAAAGACAAAGTGCGCGTGGTCTTCGAGGGAGGCTTCTGCGAGCAGCCGCCACTGGATCTGATTCGCGCGATCGCTCGTTCCTGCTACGTGGTCGACGATGACTTATTGATTGGCATGCGATGGATCCTCGAGGATGTGCCGCTTGAAGGCGACCCGCTAATGAACCTGGCCGAGGCTTATATCGAGAAGTCTTCCTACAGTCCCGTGCAGCACGACTTGCGCAAGCCGAAAGAAAAGATGCTGCTGAATCGGATCAAAGCGTCCGGAGCTGACGCCGCGATTATCACGGCCGCGAAGATGTGCGAGCCGGGACTCGAAGAGCAGGTGGCTTACACTCGGGCCCTGGATGAAGCTGGAATCCCCTACTTCGTCGGCGAGTTCGAAGAGAACATGACCAGTTTCGATAATATGGAGATTCAGTTAGAAACGTTTGTAGAGAATCTGTTGTTCGCTTGAAGCGTGGATACACCGTGACTCTGAGGTGAAGAATGGATGAGCAACAAACAGCCACGATTGTAGGCAGGGGGCACGACGAGGGCGCCCGGCTGTTTCGAGAATGGTTCGAGGGGCTGAACGCGTCGGCAGAGCGAGGCGATCCGGCAGCCTACGTCTTCGTGATGGGAAGCATGGCCGAGCTGCTTCGAGTGTTCGATCTGCCTGTAGTCTTTCCTGAGATCAACTCGCTCCAAACGGCTATTCGGCGTGTGGCGCACGAATATCTCAATCAGGCTGAGGACTATGGCTACTCGCCGGACATTTGCGGCTACGTGAAAGCCGATGTTGCCGTCCAGCTTCGCGGAGGCGTGCACCCGATGGGGCTCATACCGAAGCCCGCGATCGCAGTGCTCACCAACGCCTGCAATACCTACATCAAGTGGGCCGAGATCTGGGAGCGCATGTACGGAGTGCCAGTGTTCACGTTGGATATCCCCGGCACGCGCGCCGCTGGAACGCAGACCTGGCCGGGTGATCGCGACTTCAAGAACGATTGCGATTACGTCGCGGCGCAGATCAAGGAGCTGATTTCTCTGTGCGAGAAAGTTACCGGGAAGAAGTTCGACATCGACAAGCTTCGCGAAGCGATGCATCACGCGAACGCGATGAGCCGAGGCTGGAAGCGTGTGCTCGAGCTGAACACGAATCGCCCTTCGCTTTTCAATGCAGTGACTGACGGGACGATCTACCTCGGAGTCTCAAACGCGTTTCGCGGCGCCGAGGAAGGTGCGAAGTATTTCGACGATCTCGTCGAGGAGATGGAATACAAGGCTGCTCACGGGATCGGCACTCTTGTGGACGAAAAGCACCGGCTGATTTTCGTGGGCGTGCCGTGCTATCCGATCTTCCGGCGCTTCAACGAGCTGTTCAGCGAGTGGGGAGGGACCTTCGTCAACTCGACTTATTTGTGGTTCGCGGCTGGCGGAGCGAATCGAGGATTCGAGTACGACCTCGCGCGCCCACTCGAGAGCCTCGCCGAAGGTACGTTGATCAGCGTGCGCGACGCGATGGACAGCATGTTCTATCAGGACCAGGCGCTGGCCGAGATGATCGAGCCGTTTCATGTCGATGGCGTGGTGTATCACCCGATCAAGAGTTGTAGAACGGTTTCTACGGGACTTGCAGACAATCGGCGTGCTTTGATGGCGTCGAGGGACATCGCGAGCTTGTTCATCGAGTCGGACATGATGGACCGCAGAGTTGTTTCAGAAGCGCAGTTAAAGAATCGCGTTGACGCTTTCTTTGAAGGGCTGGAATCGCGGCGACTGGCCGCGAGCAGATAGTCATTAGTCATCAGCTACTGTCTCTAGCCAATGACCAATGACCAATGACTAAGGACCAAACATGTCATACGCAGCAGGCGTGGACGTAGGCTCCACGCAAACGAAAGCAGTAATAATCGACGAGTCGCAGCGCATAGTCGGGCGCGCATTGATCGACACCGGCGCTAACGTCGTCGCTGCTGCCGAAAGGTCATTCGCTGAAGCGCTGGCGAGCGCAGAGCTTCAAGAACCTGAGGTCGAGTACATCGTCGGAACGGGCTACGGGCGTTATCGCGTGACCTTCGGCAACACGCAGGTGACCGAAATCAGTTGCCACGGCCGCGGCGCAGTTCACATGTTTCCCGGCACCCGCACCGTTGTCGATATGGGGGGGCAAGACACCAAGGCGATTCGCGTGAGGCCAACGGGTGAAATAGTCGACTTCTGCATGAACGACAAATGCGCCGCCGGCACAGGACGCTTTCTGGGAGCCGCTTCTGCGGCGCTCGACATTCCGTTATCGGAGCTGGGCGGAATCGCGCTAAAAGCCGAGCGCCCGGTTCGCATCAGCACCACTTGTACGGTGTTCGCCGAATCAGAAATCCTGTCGTGGCTTGGCAAGGGCAAGAAGATCGAAGACATCCTTGGGGGCGTGCATCATTCAATCGCGGGGCGCTCGATCGGCCTGCTGCGAAGAGTAGGTATCGAAGAAGAAGTCACATTCACGGGAGGCGTCGCGCGCAACATCGGAATGATCGACGCGCTCAATCGAGGGCTGGGCTTGAAAGTCAACGTGAGCGAGGACTCGCATTTCATGGGCGCGCTTGGCGCGGCGCTTTTTGCGCTCGATCACATCTTTGCGAGCCGTGAGGCGAGCCACGCGCCCGCAGAAGCAGCGGGGGCGCTTGTATGACATTCACCGTTGGCATCGATGTCGGCTCGACCTATACGAAGGCGTTGATCCTCAACGACCAGTTCGAGATCGCCGGCCGCGCAATGAACAGGACCGGCTTCAAGTTAGCGGAGATATCCCGGCTCACATACGAACAGGCGCTGACGCAAGCTGGTCTTGAATCGAGTGACGTCGCTTACGTGATCTCTACCGGATTCGGGCGTCACCAGGTGTCGTTCAGCGATGTGGCTGTGACGGATCTCACCGCAAGCGCGCGCGGAGCAAACCTATTATTCCCCGAGACGCGAACTATTCTCGACGTCGGCGGACAGACCATGAAGGCGAGCCGCATCGATCCGAGCGCCAAGGTGAAATCGTTTCGCTTGAATGACAAATGCGCGGCCGGCACCGGAGCGTTCCTCGAAAAGACCGCGCGTTATATGGGATTCACCGCCGATGAGATCGGTCCGCTGGCAGCGACTTCAAAGGTGCCCGTGACGATATCCGGCGTATGCGCGGTGTTCGCAGAATCGGAAGTGATCAATCAGCTTTCGTTAGGCGCCGCGCCGGCAGACATCATGCACGGCGCGATTTCCTCGCTGGTGGACCGGGCGGTTCAGTTGATGAAGCGAGTAAAACTGGAGCCCGCGTTCACGCTGATCGGAGGCATACTGCGATTTGAAACGATGGCGCGTCTGATACGAGGGCACCTCCAGGCCGAAGTCAACGTGCCGGCCCCCGATATGGTTCAGTTCACCACGGCGTTGGGGGCCGCGATCCTTGGACACCGAAGACTAACCAAGCTTCGCGAGAACGGGCTTCGCGAAAACGGAGCCCGCCAAAACTCTGGATGAAGCCGCGCAGTAAGAACCCCGGCTGCCCCGTCATCCACGGATTGTCTTACCAAGATCCTTGACCGCAGCACCGACCTTCCGCCTCGCCTTGCCTACGGTTTCTTGCATGTTCCCTTTGCTGCGAAGGGCGGCGCCTTCCTTTTCCATGTTTCGATCGCCCACCGCGTGTCCTACCTTCTCTTTTACGGCGCCTTTCGCTTTTTTGATCTTGCCTTTCATCTCGGTCTTGTTTGGTACTTGCATAAGCTCTCCTTTACTTGCGAACCCGGCTTGGGAAAACCGGCTTCGCTTCGATTAACCGCAATCCCCGATGTTTTTCGCGGACGGGTTTGCTCCGTCGGCGGACCGCTCCGCAAAGAGCACCAGGCAGTCTGGCTTGCAGCAGTGAGGCAGCCTCAGGTCCGCCAACGACGGTAGCCGTAGCCGCCGCCGCCAAAGAGCAGAATCAGCACTACGATAACAATCAATAGGGTCATGTATCACTCAGTCCTTTCCAGCCCGGCGCCACGCC
>JADGNW010000346.1 GCA_017883315.1 Blastocatellia bacterium
CCAGACTTCAAGGTTGTTTGCCAACTTTGCGACTCTTCTTCCCTTCTCAAAATGGTGTGTCGGTTACTCTGACACCTTAGTGTAAATTCGCGCAAGCCAGCATTTCTTCAGCAAAGTAAATCACTTGGCAAAGAAACAGTTCTTGACACTGGCAACTCGCCAGAGTATAAGCCGCCTGTCCCAAGGGTCTTTATTTGGCGCGCCGCGTGGCGCGCCGCCATTGCTTCGCCGGCGCGGGACCGGGGCGATCGCGTTAAGTAATAGCAGGCGGTACGATTTGCTCGGCTTGCAAATTTCGATTGAGGGAATTCTTGGGCGGTTTGCGCCTTAGTGGACTGAAGCCTAATTTCCCGAATCACCCAGGGCTGGAAATGCCGAACAAGTTCATCGTCTCCGCTCGCAAAGTGTCCGGAGAGAAGGAGGATTGAGGCTCAGACCATGCGGCGGAGAAGAGTGCACCATCGCTCCGTTAACGCTGACGGCGAAGGATTAAGGAGTTAACAACAATCTTACTGAGGGAGGGATCAACATGAAGCTTAGAAATAACAATCCTCTGGATTTAGAAGGCGCTGATGGCGAGAAGATAACTGTCGAGGTGCACTCTTCAGGCACAAAACACCTGGTGAGTTATACATTAGATGGGCAGACAGCTTCGATGCCATCGGATCAGCCTACCTCGACGCTGAACTTTACTCTCAATAAGGCCAAGCATGATCCCACCATATTAACGATGCTGTTTACGTTCTCTGATCCGGATGCTGGGAACTATGACATTGCGGTGAGTGGGAGCGGCGGAGGTCCAACTTCGCATTATTCGGTAACCCAGTTCTTTGGCATTCCCGGAGACGCTATCACTTACACGTTTGATGTGACCTAGGACGAGGGCAGAGTTCGAATAGGCGCGACCACTCAAGGAGAACCCACATGAAGACCAAGCTCGTCAGAGCACTGATAGTATTTGCAGTCTTGTCTTGCGGAGCCGGTTACGTAAAGGGTCAAACCCCTGCCGATCCGGATCTCAATCGACTAAAGGACGAGATTCAACGGCGAGAGTTAGTGGATCACGACGCGACGATTTTGCGCACCGATAAGGAAGTCAATCGAATCAACCTCTCCAAAGCAAGAGAAAAGCTGCGGACCCTATTACAAAGTCAGATAGAGGCGAAGAGAAAGCTGAGAATCTTACTCGGACCATCGATCACTCCGCAGGAGAGCCAAAGTATCGAAGCCGCGTTACAGAGCCTGGAAGCTGATCTCCAACAACTGGAGCGAAGCGTCTCTGCTTCGTCCTCATCTTCGCCTGCGAATGAGGAAACTACGAGCGCGGCGGCTCCCCAGCGAGCGCCGGCAGGGACCGACTCAGCGGGAACAACCGACCCGGGCGATCAACCCGTCGCGTCGAACGCGCCCGATGGCACAGCATCGAATGCCAGCTCGGGCGGAACCACTTTCGCTCCGCCTCCGACTGCTGCTTTGCGTTCCGGGGGCCCGGCGGCCAGTCCTGGCGCGGCCTCCGCGAACACGTCAGATGTGTTGCCCATCAGAAAATGTAGCGAAGTGAAACAGAACATACCTTCGGCGTCGAACCTTGAAAAATTCTTCTGCGCCAGAATTCAGGCGATCCAAAGAGATAAACACGCCCCTCAACCTATTCCCGGACTCGACCTGCACCGGGATTTCTTCTTTTTCATGATAACGCTATTGGCCAGAGAAGGCCGGGCACAGTACGTTGTGGCGGCAGAGAATGAAAGGGTGGACAAGCAAGTTGGCTCGGACGCGTCAAGCTCCGGCAGTACTTCCCTCGTCAGCAAGGGCAGCGTTCCCACCATTTTAGGATTTGCGGTAGACACGGGCGCCCTCCTCAAGTCTACCAATGGTTCGACCATAACGTTTCGCGGCAACGTGGCCGGCTTGGCGAAGGCTCTGGCCGGCAAAGGCTTCATTACCGGGTACGACGAAGATAGCCCGGCGGCACGGTTTCTCAGGCGAACCTCCTTTTCGTTTTCCTTCGATCCCACACGCGGAAATCAGTCCGGAGTATTTACCGGCAACAAACAACAGATTTCCAACTACTCGGTGCGGATGGATCTGTATAACAAGCGAGATGCCCGAGAACCCCGATACAAGAAAGACTGGAACACCTTTCTGGCTAATCAATCGCAGGACCTGGTGGCTCAGATTGATTCGTCGCTCCGTGTCCTGACTGATGTGTCTACCAATTCGACCAATACGTGGACCGACCGAGCCCTACAGGATTGGTACGTTCTGGCAGATAGCGCGGTGCGCGGCGTTGACGGCGTTGACCAGATAGACGCGGTTATGCGAGAGCAATTAAACAAGGTCCCAAAGAATCTGAGTCCGACTACGCTCGCTGAACTTCGCAGTTTTGACAAGCGCTTCAAGGCGTGGTTGGATGAGCGAGAAAGCATTCTCGATAAGATTGCCAAGGCCCCGATTGTCACTGTCGAGTATGTAAACGACCGGCCGCTAAATGCAACGTCGCTGTCAAAATTCAATTTCATCGGTGAAGGTGGATTTGGACCTCGGCTTGACCTGACTTTCAATGGTTCCGTCACGATCTTTGATAAGAAACCTGCAACAGCCGGCCGGGTTCGTGATTACCAGTTCGCGGCGCAGTTCGATGCTCCATTCGGCGAGATAGGATTGGGTCTTGGGAAACCAGTTCTTTCTTTCGCGGGTAAGTACGAGCGCCTGGTGTCTAATGCGACCACTGCGGCAGGCACAACAGCTCCTGGCACCAAAGGCACTATAGGTGTGGGGCAAATCAAGCTTACAATTCCCGTTAAGAATTCAGGAATCAGGATACCTATCTCTTTCTCGTTCGCTAATCGCACCGAGCTAATCAAAGAAAAGGAGGTCCGGGGTAACTTCGGATTCACTTTTGATGTTGATACGCTGTTCGCTCTCTTTAAGCCGTTCTCCCAAAAGTGAAGGTTCTTGCTTAGACGTGTAACCCTTGAGTGGGCGCAATAGTGCCTTCGTCAGGTATTCAAAATGAGAAAGCCATTCCACTGCAAAACATCAGATACGCTCCAGGAGGTTAGCAATGCCAATCGCAGATACTTATGAGATAAAACCCGGAGATACCCTGTCTGGGATAGCACAGCACTTCGGAGTTACCTTGCAAGCATTATTAGACGCTAATCAGCAGGTAACGAATCCCAACCTGCTAGTCGTCGGCCAAAAGATCAATATCCCAAGCACGGGGCCCCAGCCGGCGGTGGTTCCGGCTCCGGGTCATGCTGCAACCTATGACGGTGTTCATCCCGCGCCTGGCACCGTGTCGACTAACCGTTCGAACTATGTGCAGGCGCCACTGACTAATTTGGCAGGACAAAGGGATCCTGCGATCTACTCCCAATTGATTGACCAGTTCGCAGTCGGGTTCAACCCCCGGTACCAGCCCGGCGGCGGCAATACATACTGCAACATCTTCGTGTGGGATGTCAGCAGAGCGATGGGCGCGGAAGTCGCGCATTGGATTGACGCCAGCGGAAACATAGCGGTGCCATCTGCTCCTCATGCCTTCGAAATCAATATCAACGGCGGAGTGAATTGGATGCGCGATCACGGAGCCCAACACGGATGGAACCCGGCTACCGCCCAGGAAGCCCAGGACGCCGCAAATCAAGGCCAGCTAGCCGTCGTCATGTGGAAGAATGAGACGGGTGGTCACGGTCACACCGCGATCGTCAGACCCGGTTCAATAACCGCCAAAGGACCTGCAACGGCCCAGGCTGGTGCGCACAATTTCAATAGCGGACATGTGATGGACGGGTTCGGAACCCATGGGCCCCTAAAGTACTTTTGGCACGACTGAGGGCGGGACCGGCAGTTCCGTCGGCGCTATCTCCCAGGCGAAGGTTTTCCTTACCTTCGTCTCGAATGCCGCGCCAACGTCTCCGGAAAGACGCGCACGCCTTCGGGCATCGCCGCCATTGAGATTTTGTTCTTTCCCGTGAGAATGTCGCGCGCGGTCATGCCGTACACCTGCAAGTTGTCTTCGTTGTCAGGCTTGATCACGACGCCTTTCAGCTCGAGTCCCGCGAACAGGCCACGGCTTCTGGAATAAGACAGAATCTGGGCCTGCATTCTCGCATCAGTCGAGGCACTGGCTGATCTTCCGACAGGTCCCGCGGCCGCGCTGCCTTCGCCGCCGATCTCAAACTTATCGCCAAGCAAACTTTCGACCGCATTCTCGTTCATGAAAAGCAAAATGAAGTCAGTCGAGGACGCGCCAATCTGCAAGCCGATGCTGCCGCCGCCGAGATCAAAGAACGCGGGCGCGCTCCAGCCACCTTCTACGCGGCGGCTGATCACGCCGCTGCCCCCGCGACCGCCAAGAATAAATCCCGCCTTCAAAACGCTCGGGAAAACCGCTACCGCTTCAGCTCGATCCAGCAAATCGCGCGGAATCGACCGCTCGCGCGTGCCCATGATTTGATCGAAGACGCGGGCCGCTTTCGCTGATTGAGCCGCTGCCTCGCGCGCCTTCTTTGTGTTCCGTTCGCGGCTGGTCTGCGCGAGAGCGCTCCCCGCGACCGAGAGAATTACCAGGGCGCCAAGCGACAGGAAAAGCGCGCGACTGACTAGTTTCTTCATGATTCCTCTCTCTTCTCTTTGTGGTTCCCCACGAAACCAAACCAATTGTTCTTGCTCGCTACCGGAGAGCATACTTATAATCGCACGCTCTGACAACGCGCGCGCAAATGAGTAGAGTTCAGAGTTCAACCTTCAGGTTGCGGTTTCGTTAACGCCAAGCTAAGGCTTGAACTCTAGATATTGATCATGCCCATTGGCACTCCATTTCATGAACGAACGTTTCGCCTTTGCGAAAGTCTGAACTACCGCGAGTGGTCGGGCTACTACACGGTCAGCGCGTACGAGGCTCATCACGAACACGAGTACAACGCTATTCGCAATGCCGCCGCGCTGATCGACATCTCGCCGCTGTTCAAATATCGAGTCACGGGAAAAGACGCTACCCGCCTGGTCGACCGCGTCATCACGCGCGACGTGCGCAAGGTTTCCGTCGGCCAGGTGATTTACACGCCGTGGTGCGACGAGTTCGGCAAAGTGATCGACGACGGCACGGTGTCGCGACTTGATGAAAACGTTTATCGATGGACGGCGGCCGACCCGAGCCTGCGCTGGTTCACGCAAAACGGCGTCGGGCTCGACGTGCAGATCGAAGACATCTCGGAAAGCGTGGCCGCGCTGGCGCTGCAAGGGCCGACCTCTGCGCGGCTCTTGAAAGCGGTTAGTGAAGATTGTGACATCGCGAGCCTGAAATACTTTCGCGTGACGACGGGCAAGATTGCCGGCGTGCCGGTTGAGATTTCCCGCACGGGATACACCGGCGATCTGGGTTATGAAGTCTGGGTTGAGGCCGAACGGGCATTAGACGTGTGGGATGCCTTGATAGCCGGCGGCCGGGCGTTCGACATAACGCCCGCAGGAATGCTGGCGCTCGACGTCGCGCGCATCGAGGCGGGTCTCCTCTTGATCGACATCGATTTCAATAGCAGCAAGAAAGCCCTGGTCGAAGAACAGAAATATTCGCCGTTTGAAATGGGTTTGGGCCGTCTGGTGCACCTCGACAAGAATCGCTTCGTGGGCCAGCAGGCGTTGATTGAAGAAAGGAAGCGCGGCTGCTCTAAGCAGATCGTGGGTCTGGAGATCGACTGGACCGAAGTCGAGAAGCTTTACGAAGCAGTTGGTTTACCACCCGCGGTCTCGCCGATTGCTTCGCGTGTCGCCGTGCCCGTTTTCAGGAACGGTGTTCAGATCGGAAAAGCCACGTCGACGACCTGGTCGCCGGTCTTGAAGAAGATGATCGGCCTCGCCACGGTCAAGCGTGAGTTTGAAAAGCCGGGCACTGAGATCGAAGTTGAGATCACCGTCGAGGCTATCCGACACCGCGTTTCAGCCAAGGTGACGAAGACGCCGTTCTACAATCCGAAACAGAAGACGGCGACGCCTATTTTGTAGCGACCTTCGGAAGACAGGCCATGACTGGAACCTAAAGAGATAGAACACCTCTCAGGTTAGGAAGGGTGGCTTGCCCCCGCCATGCTTGTGCTCTCCCTAACAGCGGGGGCAAGCCACCCTTCCTAACCTGAGAGGCGGCGATACTTGAATGGTTGTTTCTCACGGCTCATCAATGAAGCCAAACCTTAAAGAGATTATTGACGCTTACGAAGCCCGGGCGCCGCTCGCAGAAGCCAGTACCATTCCCGCTTCGTGGTACACAGACGAACGCGTCCTCGAACTCGAGAAACAGACGGTCTTCAGCCGTTCGTGGCAACTCGCGGCACGCGTCGATCAACTACGAGAGCCGGGAAATTTCGTCACCACCGAAATCGCCGGCGAACCGATAGTGATTGTGCGAGCCGATGACAATGTCGTGCGTGGATTCTTCAACGTCTGTCGTCATCACGCTGCGGCGGTGATGACCGAGCCGGCCGGACACGCGAACCAGATGCGCTGTCCATATCATGGCTGGACGTACTCGCTGGCAGGCGAACTGAAAGGCACACCGGACTTTGGCGGTGTTTGCAACTTTGATCGCGAGCAGAACGGATTGGCTCCCATCGAAATTTCGGTGTGGGAAAACTGGGTGTTTGCCAGGCTGGATGGCGAGCGACAACCGGGGCTAGACGATTTTCCGGAAACTGATCTGATCAATCAATTTCAGAGTCTCGGTCTCGCAAACCTTCACTGGTTCGAGCGCCGTCGCTACACACTCAACTGCAACTGGAAGGTTTTCGTCGATAACTACCTCGATGGCGGCTATCACGTGCCGCA
>JADGNW010000347.1 GCA_017883315.1 Blastocatellia bacterium
ACTCTGAGCTTGGTGTCCTTGATGAACTTAACTATTTCGCGCGCCTTCTCCATCGGAATCCCCTGCTGAAGCGTGACCGTTTGTCGGACGCTGTCCTTTGCGGCGGGCTCGACATTGCCATAGCTTAACGCCTTCAACGACACGCTCCGCCTTATGAGCTTTTGCTGGAGCACGTCGTTAAGCGACTTCAGTGTGAACTCACTGGCAGTAGCGAGCACCAGCTTGTGCTCCTTCTCGTCGAGTTGTATCTCGGAGTTCGTGCCTTTGAAATCGTACCGCTGAGTGATTTCCTTTGTTGCCTGGTTGACGGCGTTTTTGACTTCAGCCAGATCAACCTTCGAGACTACGTCGAATGTGTTTTGTTGAGCCATATCTCGGCGTAACTATACCAGCGATCAATTGATTCGACCTAATGCATGAGCGCTGCCCCGTTCGTGTAAAGGACAACCACGATCACCAGGCTCGGGGTCTTGCCTAAGATCATTTTCGGCTTGCGGTCGACTTTGTTATTTCTCCTTCGCCTTTGGCTTCACGAACACCGCCGGGACATCCTGATCGCGGACCAGCTTGTTGAACGCCGGCAGATCAGTGCGAATGATCGCGTCCAGCTTTTGCAACTGCTCATTGATCTTTCCCACGATCTCGTCATACACCGCGTAACACTGATCGGTCGGCGCCGTATCCGCGCTCGCAACCACTCCGCCGATCGCAGCGAGTTTGTTGTTCAGCTTGATTGGATAGTTCAGCGGATCCTGACTGCTTTGGTTCTTGGTTTGATAGAGCTCCTCTTCGAGTGCGGTGAGTTTCGCTTTGAGCGCGCTTGCAGCATCGGCGATCACCTTGCCGCTCGGCTGCCCCTTTAGTCTATTCGTGATGTCGTCGATCTGCTTGCGCGCATCGCGAATCTGCAGGACAGCTTCGCTGGTCTCGCTGAACTTGTCGCGAATCTTCACAAGCAAGTCGAGTTGTTTCGCGAAGTCCGCTTGCGTCGTTTCAAGCCGCGGATCCTTCTTTACTTCGAAGCTCTGAGTCGTCGCCTTGCCATCAACGGTGAGTTTCACCTGGTAAGATCCCGGCGCAACGCGCGGACCCGTCGTGCCTCCGGCCCACATGATCAAGCCCGGGAAGCGAGTTGCGTCGGCATACCTCAGGTCCCAGACAAAGCGATTCAACCCCGCCTCAGCAGGAGCGCGACGAGGACCACCACCGCCGAAGAAACTCTCCTCTTCACTCACAGGCGCCGCCGGTGTAGGTGAGTCACTTGCTTTGCTTGAGAACTTCTTGATCGACTTTCCCGATGGGTCGAGAAACTCGATGGCGACTTCGCCTGCAGGTTTGTTCTTCAGATAATAGTAGACGACGGCGCCCGACGGCGGGTTCTGACCGGCCGCCCCGCCTCGCCCGCCGCCGCCAAAGCCTCCGCCCGGCATTCGATAAGTGTCTTCTGGTTTGAAGAGGTAAGAATCGGTCTTCGCCGCATCCGCGAGCTGATACAGCATCGGCAGATCGTCAAGCACCCAGAACGCGCGGCCTTGCGTTGCCGCGACCAGGTCCTTCTCGCGCTTATGAATAGCGAGGTCGGTAATCGGAACCACAGGCAAGTTGAGTTGAAGCGATTGCCAGTTCTCGCCATCGTCGAACGAAACGTAGAGTCCGGTTTCAGTGCCCGAGAACAGCAGGCCTCGGCGATTGGGGTCTTCGCGAATCACTCGCGTGAACGCATTGTCCGGAATTCCACTCGTGATTTTCTTCCAGGTCTTGCCATAGTCACTGGTCTTGAAGAGGTACGGCTTGAAATCGTCGAGCTTGTACATTGTGGCTGCGACGAAAGCCGTGCCCGCGTCGAACGACGAAGCATCGATCGAGTTGATCTGAATCCACTCGGGCAAACCTTTTGGCGTGACGTTCTGCCAGTTCTTGCCGCCGTCTCGCGTGACGTGAACCAGTCCGTCATCGGAGCCAGCCCAGATCGTTCCCTTCTCGACCGGAGATTCCATCACGGTGAAGATCGTGCAGTAATATTCAATACTCGTGTTGTCTTTCGTGATCGGGCCGCCTGACGAAGCCTGCTTGGATTTGTCATTGCGAGTCAGATCGCCGCTGATGGACTGCCAGCTCTGGCCTTCGTTGGTTGATTTGAATAACACGTTGGCGCCGGCATAAAGCGTGTTCGGATCGTGCGGCGAAAACACGATTGGAAAGTTCCACTGGAAGCGATACTTCAATTCGCCCGCGCCCGCGCCCATCGGGTTGTCGGGCCAGGGGTTCACGTTACGCTCTTGCCCGGTGTGATGGTCTTGCCGAGTTATCAGCCCGCCATAAGAACCCGCATAGACAATTTCGGAGTCTTTAGGGCTCGGCGCGATCCAGCCGCTCTCACCGCCGCCCACGTCATACCAATCGGTTCGGTCGATCGAAGCGTCAGTCGTGCGGCTTGCGATCCTCACAGTCGAGTTGTCCTGTTGCGCGCCGTAGATGTGATACGGAAAATCGTTGTCCAAGGCTACTCTATAGAATTGAGCGGTGGGTTGATTCAACAGCGTGCTCCAGCTTCGGCCGCCGTTGTAACTCGCCGCGGCGCCGCCGTCGTCGCCGAGAATCATTCGAGCCGGATCGCCCGGTGCAATCCAGAGGTCGTGACAATCGCCGTGTTCGACGCGGATGCTCGAGTATGTTCGTCCGCCGTCATTCGATTTGTAGAAGCCCGTATTCAGCACGTAAACCGTGTCCGCGTTTTTAGGGTCGGCGTAGATTCGTGTGTAGTACCAGGCGCGCTGTCGAAGGTTCCGTTGCTCATTTACTTTCGCCCACGTCTTGCCCGCGTTGTCGGAGCGAAACACTCCGCCCTCGTCAGCTTCGACGATCGCCCAGACTCGCTCGGGGTTCACCGGCGACACAGTGAGACCGATATTACCAATCGTTCCCTTGGGCAGACCTTGATTGTGAGTGATCTCGTTCCAGGTGTCACCGGCGTCGGTAGACTTGAAGATGCCGCTGCCGGGTCCGCCGCTCTCGAGCGTCCACGGCTGACGATAGACCTCCCACAGCGCGGCGTAGATTGTGTTCGGATTAGTGGGATCGATTATCAGATCGGTTGCGCCGGCTTTGTTGCTTCGATAGAGCACCTTCTGCCAGGTCTTGCCAGCATCGGTCGAGCGAAACACGCCGCGCTCCTCGTTAGCCCCAAACACATGACCCAACGCCGCGACGTAGACGATATCCGGATTGCGAGGATGCACACGAACGCGAGCGATCTGCCGGGTGTCGGCCAGACCGACGTGTTTCCAGGTCTTGCCCGCATCGGTCGATTTGTACACGCCGTCGCCATGTGAGACGTTTCCACGAATCGGCGATTCACCCATTCCGACGTAGATGACGTTGGGATCCGATTCTGATATTCCAATTGCCCCGACGGACCCGGTCTTGAAGTATTCGTCTGAAATCGGCTCCCAATTGATTCCGCCGTCTGTAGTTTTCCACACACCGCCTCCGGTCGCGCCGAAATAGAAGACGTTCGGTTGTGACGTGACGCCGGCGACTGCTGTTGAGCGCCCTCCGCGGAATGGACCGATGCTGCGCCACTGAAGTCCTTTCAGCAGGCTCTGATCGTAGCCCCGCTGCTGCGCACTCACTGCGGCGCACTGGATCCCCATCAAAACGATCAACGCGACAAAACAAATGAGCGCATAGCTACGCCTCACCTCACTCGTCTTCATAGTGACTGCTCCTTTAGTCTTGAAGTGCTTGTGTATGTTGATACCTGAATTCGCCTCGACTCGTTACGTTTCACTCGAGTCGACTCAAGCGTTCATTGCGGAATCTTCATATCATGGGAGGTCGCTGGTTTCAATCACATCCAGAGGCGAACGCCCTTCTGTGATTCTCCGTCCGCGCACGCACCATCAGGCAGAGTCGTCTAGCGACGCACCAGGGATCATTTGGGGCACGCGCTCAAGTCAGGTTTCTTTCCTGTTCCCAGAATTCATGTCCTGTGCACTCAAGACCTGAAGGCGGCGATGATTCGCCGCCTTCAAGTCTCCTGCGATGCATGTACATCAAGGACAGATCACTGCCACTACCGTTCCCGTTCCGGCGTGGCCCGGATTTGAGTCATAGCCGGCATTAGTCCTGACGATCACCACCTTTTGAGTGTTACCGGCGATCGTCGAACCCGACTTGGTTATCGAACTCGAAACGATCACCGCGATGTATGGCGGGATGCTGGCGGGCGGTCCTGCACTATTGCCCGGGCCACTGGTCCAGGCGCCACCACAACTCGGCAGGTTCGTTCCAACAGACTCTGCAAAGCCCTTGAAGCTAGACGGCGCCGAGCCACCGCTCAGCGAATTCAATCTCGCCCATTGAGCTCCCCAGAATGTGACCTGGCTGCCGATTACTGCATTGAGGTCGCCAATAACGAAGCTCCCGCCTGCAGTGGGAGGCGGGACCACAGTAACATGAAACGAGCAACTGGCAAAATTGCCGCTGGCATCAGTGGCGGTGCACCTGACCGTCGTTTTCCCGAGCGGGAAGACCGAGCCGGAAGCCGGCGTGCAGGTTACCGTGACCCCTGGGGAGTCATCAGTCGCCGTCGGATTGAAATGAACAACCGCACCAGAAGCCGAGTCCTGATATGCGTTGAGGTCCGGCGGGCAGGTGATCGTGGGCGGAGTAGTGTCGCTTGGCGCCGCCTCGCTCAAAGCGGGATAACCCACCTGATAGTTATCCGCTGCACCCGCATTCCAGTTCACCTCCTGATCCAGTGAATAGACGATGTCCCCGCCCAAAAATGCATCAGGTAAGGTCACGCTGGTACCCCTCGTCGGGTTAAGCGGCGGAAAAACGATCATCAAAACACGCACGTCAGGCTTGCTGACGATTGGTGATCCGGTCTGGTTACCAACCAGGAGAACCACAGTGAACGTGTACTCTTTGCCGGGCTGCGGGTTGTTAAGTCCCCAGAAGTCTGGGGAGCCATACAGATTCTCCACGCCTGGGGTCAGATTGCTGGGGCCGCTAAAGGACTGAACATTACCAGCGATACCCAGTTGAATACCTGAAGGTGGGTTATTCAAAGAAGCAAAGTACCGTGAGTCTCTGGCCGTCA
>JADGNW010000348.1 GCA_017883315.1 Blastocatellia bacterium
CACCGGTAACAACTGCACAAAAGAATATGTGGTGTCTCCCAATTCGACGTTGATTACATCACCGTGGGCGCGCCCTGCCAACCAATCGGGTCTGATAGACTTCGCGGCACGATCATTTAGCCAAACGCTCCCGCCCTCGGCGTCGATTCGCTGGATCTCATCGTCCAGCCTTATGATTGCCTTCGGCGTCGCCCCTCGCCATTCTGTCTGGGGGTTGAAGTACCGAAACGCTCCATCGATCGGACTGTTATCTATAGTATAAATCACAGTATGCTCGTTCCACTTTCCATTCGCTTCTTTAGCGGCAGTCAGCAAGGGGTTTGAACTGCTTCGTACATGCGGACCGATAAAGAAAGCCAAATTGCAAAATGAAAGAGCGAGGACCGCAAGCGCGGCGGCTCCCGAGGGTGAGCGGCCCGTTTGCCTGTGATAGTTCATAAGAGCAAGCACAAACAAAAGCGCGAGGGGCGGAAGATAATAGACGCGATAGTGCAAGAGGTAAGGCTCCCAGGTAAGCAGAAACAGAACATACGGAATCACCCAAATTAGAACCACTGCGGCCGCGCGTCGCCATGCATCGCTTCCCTCTGATCTAGCCGGCCAGAGCGACTTGAAAACATCCCTGATATTTGCTCGCTGGTTGAAGATAGCAAGAGAAATGAACGCGGCTGCTATGCCGAGAATTGCGAATAACAACTCAGGTGTGCCACCAAAGCGACGGAAGGCTCTGGGACTGTGGCCGAATATCAGGTCGAGCTGATACTTTGGAAACGCCGGTAGTTGTTTTATCGGGTTGGAAAATGAAACTCCGTATGGGTTCGATGCCGCCCACTTTATGACATCGAGCGGCGAACTAAGATTGAATAGCAGGGCAGCGCAGGTATAGTATGCCGCAACCGTCACACCAAGCGCCAACAGACTGAGCTTGATTGCAAATCCGAGTCTATTCTCAATTCTATTGCTGAGAAAGACTGCAGTAATGGCGGCCGGGTAAGACAAGGAAGCCAACTCATGCACGAGCATTGCGCCTGCGAGAGCTGCTCCAGCCACATACCATCGCGGAGTTTCCCTAAGCACCGCGTTTAGGCAAATCAGAACCAGTACGACACTCAAGCTGTACGCATCAGCGTCGGTCGCGGATTTCCACCAGCAAGTGGAAACTGCAAGGAGCGCCGAGCCAACGCTCGCTATGTAGAGATTGCCGGAGATGCGACGCGCCATCTGGAAAAAGACAGTCACTCCCAAAGCACACGATAACGCGCTTATGATCTGCAGCACTGTCAGCGCACGAACAGATAGACCCAACCAGTGCGGTATAACGTAGAAGATATAGCCAATCGAGTTGTAGATTAAATGATTACGATGAAATAAAGAATTTATCTCATGATCGCCTTTCGCCACTCGCTCGATTTGCCCGGCAAATGCTAAGCCATCCCAATAATATTCGGCTGTGAGTGTAGACAGATAGATCCCCAATGCGAAGAGCGCTACGACGACTGCCGGTCTTTTCAGGAGTATGTTTGTTACCGCTTTTAGCGAAACACTACCCTTCCTGATATTAGTGGAAATCATAGTCCCGCGATGTCTGATCGGAGAGTTCAGGGATGTACACGAAGCTCAACTCTAGCTAAGCCGGTTCGCCATTTCAACAGCGTAGTAAGTTAGGATGATACCTGCCCCCGCCCGCTTGATCGACGTCAGCGACTCCAACGCGACGCGTTCTTCGTCGATCCAACCGAGCTTAGCCGCGGCTTTGATCATCGCGTATTCGCCGGACACTTGATAAGCCGCTACCGGCACATCGAATCGCTCACGAACCGCGCGAATGATGTCGAGGTAAGGCAGCGCCGGTTTGACCATCAACATGTCGGCGCCTTGTTCGTAGTCAAGCTCAGCTTCCCGCATTGCCTCTCGCGCGTTGGCCGGGTCCATTTGATAACCTCGGCGGTCGCCAAACTGAGGAGCAGATTGCGCGGCTTCGCGGAACGGCCCGTAGAATCCCGACGCGTATTTCACGGCGTAGGACATGATCGGAATCTGCTCGAACCCGGATGCGTCCAGAGCTTCGCGAATCGCCGTGACGAATCCATCCATCATGCTCGAAGGCGCTATCATGTCGGCGCCGGCTTCGGCTTGAGCTACCGCCGTGCGAGCGAGCAACTCGACAGAAGGATCGTTGAGCACTTCTCCAGCTTCGATCACGCCGCAATGGCCGTGATCGGTATACTCGCAGAGGCAGTTGTCGGCGATGACAAGAGTGTCTTTAACCTCACGCTTGATCGCTCGAATCGCTCGTTGAGTTATGCCGTCCTCCGAATAAGCCTGACTGCCCGCGGAGTCCTTCTTGTCGGGCACGCCGAACAGGATTACCGATCGCACGCCGACTTTGCCAGCCGCTTCAACTTCCTTCAGCAGCTCGTCAATCGACAGATTGAATACGCCGGGCATCGAAGATATCTCGCGACGCACTCCCTCGCCTTCGCAGACGAAGAGAGGATAGACGAAATCATCCGGCGATAATCTGGTTTCACGCACCAGAGCGCGGATCGTCTCAGTTCGGCGCAGCCTTCTGGGTCGTTCGATCAAATTCATTGCTTCTACTCCTGGTCAAAGGAACTTGATTCCGTTCCTGATTCATCAGCTTCGTCGAGCAAGAATGATTTTGCGCAATCATGCGAGCAGAAGATTTGCGCATAACGCCTGGTCGCGCACTTCTCACATACGGGCTTGAAGCAGAGTGCGCATTTCAACACCCTCAAGACATTGGATGTTTGATTGCACTGCGAACAGACGGTCATTGCGGCAACAAGTATATCAAACCATCGGCGCCTGAGTAGATTAATCTAGTCGAGTGGTTTCTTGCTTGTGGTCAGAAGTTGAACCGATACCCAACAATCCACTTCACAACCCATCGTTCACTGGTGCCTGTCAGCCCACGCCCTACGCCGAAATTCAATTCCCAATCCGGCCCCGCGTTCACATCCAAAGTCGGAAAGATCAAGTGATGTTGATCGTGCGGAGTTTCGAAATGAGTTACGGGACCGGTGGCTGCGTAGTATTCGATACCCGGCTCGATTTTTTTCGTGACTGCGTATGAGACTTTCACTCCCGGCTCAAACTCGAAGCCTCGATGCGAGTCAACCCCGCGAAACGATTTGCTGAAGTCCGGGTTGAGCGAGAGATACCATTTGCCGATTTCTTTTTCCAGAATCGGACGAATTTCAAGTGTGATCGTGTTTGGATCGAATTGATGCTTATTGAAGCCGATCTCGGTACTGATGCTAACCTTGAACGGTAAGTGCCACTCCTCGGGCAAGCTGAAGCGCGGGCGGACTCTGGCTCCCGCAAACTTTGGCCCGACCTCCGGAACAATCGCAGTCACCAGATATCCGGCAAGCTCGAAGTGCTTTGTCAGGCCGTGAGTGACCTCTACCGTGAAGTGGAACTGGTGGTTGTTAGGGAACTCGCCATTCTCGGTAGTTGTTGTTCCACTTGGAAAGTAGTTCATATGAAACTCGACCATTGTGTGATGAGGTTCAACGGTTTCGTATGGGTAGACCTGAATTTCGAAAAGGTCCTGTGCCGAGGCGCTTGCGGGAAGAAATAGAAACCCCGCAAGCCCTGCAAGCACGATGAGCCGGCAAATGTAGCGCCTTGGAAAAGGAGAGATGACTGTCAGTGAGAGTCTGATTGTTCGGAGTCTCTTGAGCACCACTTCGTTATTACGCTCCAACTGAAAAAGGGTGAGGGCGCGCCGAACTCGACGCGCCCAGTGATCATTTGAGTCCGCGAGTCTCTGGAGTCAATCGCTCGAAACGCCAATCTTCCAGCCGTCGCCGGTGCTTTCACGAACGCTGGCGGCTGTTTCTTCGTGATCTGCGCTTGCTTCGTCCTGAATGCGGTGCTGGTAGGCGGCCTGAACGAAGGAAACGAACAAGGGATGGGGATCAAGTGGCTTCGACTTGAACTCAGGATGAAACTGGCAACCGAGAAACCACGGGTGATCGGGCAGCTCGACGATCTCGATGAACTTCCCGTCGGGCGACTTGCCTGAGAAGACCAGACCATGCCCACCGAGCTTCTCTTCGTAACGCGGGTTGAATTCGTAGCGATGCCGATGGCGCTCGCTGATATCGCTCGCGCCGTAAATCGTTTCAGCCAGCGAGCCGGGCTTAAGCCTGCAAGGATACGCGCCCAGTCTCATTGTGCCGCCCAACGCTTCGACTCCGATGAGGTCGCGCAGCTTGAAGATCACCGGATGCGGAGTGTCGTCGTCGAACTCGGTCGAGTCCGCGCCTTCAAGCCCGCATACGTTTCGCGCGAACTCGATCGTCGCGCATTGCATGCCCAGGCATATTCCGAAGTAAGGCGTCAGCTCACGGCGGGCGTAGTTGATCGCGCGCACCATTCCGGAGATGCCTCGCTTGCCGAAACCGCCCGGAACGAGTATCGCGTCGAAGTCGCGCAAGCGCTCTTCCCAGTTCGTGTCATCCATCAGGTCTTCGGATTCGACCCAGCGAATCTGGACCCGCAAACGATTCGCGACGCCGCCGTGAACGAGCGCCTCGTGCAAGCTCTTATACGAGTCTTCAAGCTCGACATACTTGCCGACTATGCCGATCGTCACCGTAGCATCGGGCTTCTTGATTGTCTCGACGAGCTCCGACCATCTGCGCAAATCGCGTTCGGCAGCCTGCAAGCCAAGCTTCTTCACGATCATGTCGTCGAGACCCTGCCGGGCGAACATCAGCGGCACTTCGTAAATGCTCTCGACATCCTGGGCGGTGATGACCTCTTCTTCACGCACGTTGCAGAACAGCGCGATCTTCTCCTTCATATCCTTCGGCAGCGAGCGATCGCAGCGGCAAAGCAAAATGTCAGGCTGAATACCAATCTCGCGAAGCTCCCTGACCGAGTGCTGAGTTGGCTTGGACTTGAGCTCGCCAGACGCGGCTATGAACGGAACGAGCGTAAGGTGAATAAACAGCGCGTTCTCGCGGCCGACTTCGTTGCCCAACTGACGAATGCTCTCGAGAAAAGGCAGCGATTCTATATCGCCGACCGTGCCGCCTACTTCCACTATCACGACGTCGGTTGAATCGGCCACCGCGCGTATCGCATCCTTTATTTCATTGGTGATGTGCGGAATGACCTGAATCGTTTTGCCGAGATAGTCACCGCGGCGCTCCTTGTTGATGACTGCAAGATAGATTCGCCCGGTCGTCCAGTTGTTGGCTTGAGAAAGCTCGGCGTGAGTGAATCGCTCGTAGTGCCCGAGGTCGAGATCAGTCTCGGCGCCGTCGTCGGTAACAAACACTTCACCGTGCTGGAACGGAGACATCGTTCCCGGATCGACGTTGATGTAGGGATCGAGTTTTTGAAGGGTGACTTTCAGCCCGCGCGCTTCAAGCAACGCTCCGATTGAAGCAGCCGCGAGCCCCTTGCCCAGGCTTGAAACAACTCCGCCGGTGACGAATATGTATTTGGTCATGATGGGGTCTCCTCAATCAACCGTTTTACTCGTTCGTAGTCCTGCCTGGTGTCAACACCTATGGACCGGTGCTCGACTTCTACAACTCGAATGTCAACTCCGTTCTCAAGCGCCCGAAGCTGCTCCAACGCTTCGAGACGTTCCAGCAGTGAGGGCTGCATGCGCGCGAACCGCTGCAGGAATCCGGCGCGATAAGCATAGAGTCCCGAATGCTTTCGATAATTGGATAAGAGGCCCGGGTTGGCGGCGAGCGACTCCTCGAGCGTGAGTCCGGCCGCCGGTCTTACATACGGAATCGGCGAGCGTGAAAAGTAAAGGGCAACACCGCGCGCATCGGTTACGACTTTGACAACGCTCGGGTTGAAAACATCCTCGGCTGTCACGACAGGCTCAGACGTAGTGCTGATCTGAAGTCGCGAATCCGCGATGAGCGGTTCGATAGCAGCGTCAATGGTCGAAGGTTCGATGAGTGGCTCGTCTCCTTGCACGTTTACGATAAACTCGCAATCGAGGCAGGCGGCTACTTCCGCCACTCGATCGGTGCCCGATGCGTGAGTGAATGAAGTCATTCGCGCCTCGCCTCCGTGAACCTTAACAGCTTCAACAATCCGTTCATCGTCAGTGGCGACGATAACCCGCGAAACCAATCGGGCATGTGACGCGCGTTCGACGACATGCATTATCAGCGGAATTCCTGCCAGGGGGAGGAGCGGTTTACCCGGCAATCTAGTCGAGGAGTACCGCGCAGGGATGATCGCAACTGCTTCTCCCTTCACGGGCGTCCAGCCTACCGCATCGTTATGAACGTTGTCAAACTCAGCGGGCTAATGTGGCGGGCTAATGGCGGAAAGCACGTCACGTTGACAAAGCAGATGTGCGCGCGTTACGGTTGCAAGGAATCGAGCAAGCTGACTCATTCGGCTTGCCGGCGGCTTTCCGGATTTCCGGGGCCTCACAAGAAGCGCTCCCCAAACTTCTTTAATAATGTTTGCGGTGAAGCGAGGGTTTGAAACCGCCGGTCGAATACTGCGAGGATGATTGTTAGATGATAATCTGTGAATTCTGTTTGCAGTTCCGCAATAATCGCGAATGCGCATTTGGGCTGAACCTACCAAAGGCAATGGGCTGCCGTGAATTTGATCCGGGGATAGAAAAATTCTGTGCTGATCCGAAAGACTTCAAGAGTCCCGGCCAGATCATCGAGATGGCGACATTCTTTGGTATCAAGGGAACAGAACTAAAGAAGGTCAAGCTTATTGCCAAGCGCGAAGAGAAAATTCGATCGGCTATACTCGCTGCTCAGACAGAATCTCTCGTTGTAAACGAATCGTAGATCCGCGCGCCTCACTTCTCAGTCTCGACTGCCGCGAAATCTGATTTCCTCAGCACGTAACCGAAGAAGAGTTCCCTGGATATGTTCTGAGCTTCGTCACAGGGCGCGCTCCGGGTGCTGCACAATTCGGCGAGTTGCAACAGCACGTTCTTCGCGGCCCCACGCAGTGCAAGCTTCTTGGTGAACAACTCCGCCGCCAGCCCGTCGGCCACGTCCTTCGCTTTGCGCGCCCCGGAGGTTTTCAGTTGGCCACAAAGCATTTCAACTTTTGCGCGGTCATAGTTCTCGTTGAATGCGACTCCTACCTTGGACGCGCCCAGATGTAAATGCCGCTCTTTGGGAAGGCCCGTTTGTTTCTCTCCTCGCTGAAAGATCTGTTCGAGCTTGTCGTCCAGGATTGCGCGCCTGTATTTGGTCAACCCGCGCCCAGACCACAGAATTGAATAGTCTTCGGTTGTTATAGAGGTTACCACTCCCGTTCCATAACGCTCAGAAGTCTCGGAATCCTTATATACAAGGACGTCACCCATCTTCATTTTCATTGTTGGCTCCGTTCTGGAAGTGAAAGGCGTTTCGCATATCGAATGGCCGCGCCTTCATGTTTTCATTATTGTGTGTCAGCAAGTCGCTCGCGCCACTTGATTGCGTTTTCAACAGCCGCCCCTGTGTTCTCGTTGAGGCGTTCTGCGCGCGCGGTCTTCGTCTCATTTCTCTTCGCTCTGGCCCGATCGTAGCGCGCGATCTCACCTCGCATGACTCTGGAATTCAAGCTTGCAAGTGCCGGAAGGTCCAACACCGACCCGGTCAACGGTCCGTCTTTGTCCATCGCCTCCAGACGGAAGGACCGCAGAACACCCCTGACGATCATCGTCATCGGAAGCGTTTCGCCGGACCTCTCCGCGCTCGCTTTTATCTGCCTTGAGGCGTCGTTGACAAGCTTGCAGAGCAGAAAGCGGTTCACCTCGTCGCCGCATTCTCGTCGATCGAGAGGGCTGGCCAACGGTGCTGTTGATTGCGTTTGAGCGTCTAATCTCTTGGTAACGTCGGTGCGTTCAGACTTGGTTGCCAATCGCTCCTGTCCGTCAGGGGTTCGCAAATAAGCGGGCTTTTTGCCCGCTGAGTTATTGGTCATTGAAATAAATCCACCTTTCGCGTTCCGAAATAACTGTCACACTAGGACCGCAGCACTCGAATGCCTAGATATGTCAGCCTGATATTGGTCATCCTATAAGGGGTGCTATTAGCGCCCTTTGTGATCAAGTCGCCGCTGATCAACCCCTCTTTCTTCATCAAGAGCAGGTATTCCAGCGTTTCCTCTTTTTGAGAGACATCCTGCAAGTGACCATTGTGCACGGGGAGAATACCTTGACTCAGGCGAGAGTCTATTTCCCGCAAGATGGTCTGAAGCTGTTCCTGGTCAAGCGTGTTCATTCAGCGTCCTTCAACATGTGGGCGCTCAGGGCTGCGACCTCCGAGGCTCTGGCCCCTCTCGCATCAGCGCTAAACTTGTTTCTTGTTGTTTTGACGTCGCTGGCAAGTCCAATCATTTTCAATACCTCGATCACGTACCATCCAATGTCGATCTGCCACCATCTACGGCCGAAGCGTGCCGCGTTCGCGTCCGAGTGATGATTTCTGTGCCAGTTTTCTCCCCAGGCTCCGAGCTGCAGCGGGCCAAGCCACCATATGTTCCGGCTCGAGTCCACACCTTCGGGCAGCCCAGGCGTCATGTGAAGCAAGCTGTTCACGAACATCTGAAAGTGCAGCGCATACACTAATCGGATCGCGCCGATCCAGAAGAACGCTTGCCAGCCCAAAGCGAACCCTGCGCACACCGAGAGCGCAACGATCGGAATCTGTACTCTTCGCCACACTCTGTACCTTCGCTTGTCCAGATCCGGACACCAGCGACCAACCTCCGAACCGGACCACTGATAGACCCATCGGATGTGCGCCCACCAGAAGCCACCGTGTCGCGGGCTGGAGACGTCTTCGGCTGTGTCAGCTTTTGAGTGGTGTTGCCGGTGATTCGCCACCCAGGACATCGGTTCACCGGATGCGTTGAAGATGGTGAAGAATATTAGAATGTTTTCAACCACACGATTCAGCCGCAAAGAGCGGTGCGCAAGACATCTGTGATAACAGACGGACGTTCCAATTCCGCCGATTGAGGTCACCGCGAGCGCCACTGCCAGCACGCGCCAGTTTGGCAGAGGAAACAGGATGAGCCCCATCACTGCGAGCAAGTGAACGCCAACTATATAAAACAGGACGGGGCCGTTCCCCTTGGAGTGTTTCCACCATGGTAGCATCCATGGACGTTCATCTATCAATTGTGTTGGTCTCACGGTCTATTCCTACCTCGATACTCTGGCGGGCATTCAAGCTTCAGTGATCATTTTTACAAACCAGATTCCAGTAATGGTTGCGCCTCTTGCATCGGCGACTCGAGTTGCCTCTTCGAGAGTCTCCGCGTAGCGGCCCTCAGTTCGGAGGTGACGGAGATAGTCTGTTCCGAATCCGCAGGCGGGCCCGACCATCGTGACGCAGTCGCTAATCTCAAACGCGTACGCTTGCTCACCGGAGGCAAGACGGCCCGCCGCCTGAGTCATATCAACAAGACTCGTCATCATAAGTATTGCCACCCTTCTCGCGGAGCGAGCCGCTGCACTTACCGTCATCAATTCAAAAAATCAAGACCGACGGCTACGCGCCGATGGCGATGCGAGTCCGCAACTGTGGTCGAGGTGACTGACTGGCGCCGGCATTGGAGCTCCACAAGTGGCATTTCGTGGAGTCATCCCGGCTACCACTTAGACCGGATGGCTTTCTGCTGTATTACAGACGTATTGAGATTATACTCTGCTGGACGTATGGTCAAGTTGAGGCCGTTTCCACCCTCTCTCCAGTCACTTCAGAGATCCCAGCAAGTCAGCGTTCTCTTCGCCCTTTCGATTGACTTCGAGCCAAGCCGCTTTGGCATCGTAGAGTTGACAAGCTGCAACTGCGTCTTGCCCCTCTGTCTCTGTGTTCTCTCATCATTTCGTTGGGCTGGCTGCCGGCGCGCCCAGGTACACTAGCCGGTTCTCGTTCCTCTGTTCGTGCCTTTGAGAGCCCGGTCTACCTGTTCCGCGGCTGCTGTCTTTGTCTCTCCCATCACTTCGGAGATCTCAGAAATCAGGACCCTTCTCGCCCTGCCGAGCATCCCGGATTCCCCAAGTGTCAACGATCTGGTGTCGCTTAACTCGGTCAGTGAAGCAACGATCTCAGCCAGGTCGAATGGTGACCCGGATGTGAACAGTTTCATGTTGTCGGTTGCGCGCTGCTTCCAGTTATCGGCTGTCTTGGCGCTCTTCTTTAGATGAGCCAGGAGCCCCGGAACCTCAGACTTTTTAATCAGCAACCGGACACCGATGGCCCGCGCTTTTTCTACGGGGATAAATAATTCGCCGCCGCTCTCGTCCAGGACGACTAAGTGGTAGAACATTATCACCCTGCCGCCGACGTCTTTCTTTACGACGCGACCAATACGGCAAGGGCCCTGACCTGGATAGATAGCCTTACTTCCAGCCGCCAGCAGCGACTGACTTCTACCTAGATCAGGTGCAAGGCTACGGTCTAATCCACGAGCGCTCATGGGTAGAGCTCCCTTCTCACTCGCGTTTCAATGCTTCTGATCTCGGACAGCGTCAGTTCAAATGCATTCACATACGGACGGCAGTACTCGTGCTGCCACTCCCGCCGTACCGCTGCCATGTGTCCCCAGTGGTAGCTTTCGCTGGGGTTGCCGGAGGTGTCCGTCAGCCGGGTTGACGGCATGGAACTCTTGGCGATAAGTCTAAGTTGCCTGTTGCTTTTTCTCATATGTCTGTCTCTTTATCTGCGTCTATCTAAGCATACGCCATCGCAGGATCCACTTCCGTCCAATATTGGACAGTCTTGAAATTAGGCCGCTCGAGGTTGTATTCGCCCACGCAAACCAACGTGTGAGGGTGACTCTCGCACTGAATGGATTTCGAGACGTTGAAAAGCGTCTGGCTTTCCAGTGTCGCAACCGGCAGAGTGCCGATACGTTGAGATTCTTCAGCGGACCGTGTCTGGCGTTCCCATCCGTCGCAACCAGCGGAAATGCGACGCCATGCCTGACCAGAAGGACTTGTGTTCACTGTATCTCACCCCAAACTCCAGACAGGTCTGCTCTACCACTTTCGAGATGGCCGGATAATTGACGTGACAGATTCGAGGAAAGAGATGGTGTTCGATCTGAAAGTTCAAGCCGCCCAGGAGCCAGGCTGCCATACGGCTGCGCCGAGCGAAGTCCACGGTACTTTCAACCTGATGTATGGCCCACGAGTTTTCGATTCGCCCGGTGTCCGGTTGCGGCAGCGGAAACGCCGCCTCCTCCACGCAGTGTGCTAGTTGAAATACAACGCTCAGCACAAGACCGAGCACCATCGCCGCTGCGGCGTAGAACAACGCAACGGCCCAGATGGAGTGAAACAGCAACGGGACACCGAATGCTAGAGCGAAGAAACTCACTTTACCGGCGACGAAGACCACCAGGTCCCAGCCCTTCGGGCGCGGAAGTCTATGCGCTCCAATTCGCCCCGGGATGACGTCGCGGAAATCACCGACAAGATGCCAGTTGATCGCCATGAACCCGTATAGCGGCCAGATGTAGAATTGCTGCCACCGGTAAAACCAGCGCCGCCTGTGATGCGGCGTCAACCGACCGAGGCCGCCGAGGTCGACGTCAGTATCCTGGCCCGTGATGTTGACATAGGTGTGATGGAAGACGATGTGCTTCCAGTACCAATGGTAGGAACTCCCACCTATCACATCCAGCGCCATCGCCATCACCCTGTTGACCCAGTCGTAGTTCGAATACGCGTGATGGCTGCCGTCGTGCTGAACATTGAAACCGATCGCCCCTGTGACCAATCCGAGCACTATCGCCAGCGGCAGGGCCTGCCACCACGTTTGGGCGACGAACACCAATAGTGTGTAAAAGATCGTGAAGAGGACGAGAAGGATCGCGGTCTTCACATACATCTGCGGGCAGTCACGTTGCCGCCGCCCGGTGCGTCGGAAAAACTCATCGATCCGCCGCCGAAGCTCAACTTGAAAATCGCTGCTGCCTTCGAATTTCAAGCTTCTGTCATTTCCGGCGGATCCTGTAGGCTGGTCCGCATGGCGCGGTTGAATCTCTTGTATGTTTGTCATAGGTGGCATCACCGCATTTTACACGATTCAGCCCGGCCGCGCCCGACAGTTTTGATTCGTGGTCCGCGCGCCGGTCGCCTTTTCGGAACAAACACGCTGCTCATCCTGATGCTCTGGCTTGTCCCCCTCCCGGGAGAAGCAGCAATTAGCTCCTCCTTCGGGAGGAGGAAAGCGACGCTCAGCCCCACGCACTTTCTTTAGCGAAGAGCCTCCAGGGTGAGGATCGTGCCCAAAACGGCGCCCAGGATAATGTACTTGCCATTCGAGAGGTGGCCATATTGATAGCGGCTGTTGAAGCCATCTTCGTAGCCGCGACGGAAGCCCTCGCGGAAGTAATAGTTGTAGTCGTCACGCTCTACGTAGTAGCCACTATAGCCGTAGTTGGCATCGCGATAGGCGTATGAGTCTTCATAGTTGTAGCCCCAGTGATCCTGCCGGTCTGCCTCTCCGGCGCGGAAGCCCTCCTCATAACCGTAGTTCACGGCCTGCCGTAGCAAGTTTGCGCCGTATTGATTCGTCTCGTAGTAGCTGCCGCCACGAGAGTATCGATAGCTCGGAGGCGTGTAGAAGTACGGATCGCGACCGTAGTTGTAGCTACTCGCGTTTCGCAGACTCAATTGCTGCTGACGTATGCGCTGGAGATACTGTTGCTGGAAACGGTACTGCGCCATACGCTTCTGCTGCTGTAGCTGTGCTGAATGCTGCTCTGCGAGACCCTGCTGCTGATCCAGGTGTTCACGGTACTGCACCGACCGTTGCTGCTGCTGACTAATGCGCTGTTGCTGCTGCTCCTGTGAAAGGCGCTGTTGCTTCTGAGCCTTTTGCTGCTGCTTGTCTTGCTGTTGTTGCTGCTGAGCCTCTTGCTGCTGCTTAACCTGCTGTTGCTGCTGCGGCGGCAGTGGTTGCTTCTGAGCCTTTTGCTGCTGGTTGTCCTGTGGTTGCTGCTGCGGCGGCAGTGGTTGCTTCTGAGCCTTTTGTTGCTGCTTGACCTGCTGTTGTTGCTGCTGCTCTTGCTGCTTCTGAGCCTTTTGCTGCTGCTTGACCTGCTGTTGTTGTTGCTGTTCTTTCTGCTTCTGAGCCTTTTGTTGCTCCTTCTGCTTTTGCTTGTCTTGTTCTTCCTGCTGCTTCTGTTGTTCCGGCGGCGGTTGTTGCTGCGCGAGAGTCGGCAGGCTCGACCCCACCAACAAAACCGCGCTGACTACAAACGCAACCATCATCCGGTTCAGTTTGCTCTTTTTCATGGCACACCTCCCTAGTAATCCAATAACTCGCACACGCAAAACCGATGCTTGAAGCGAAGCGGCTCACGTCCATCTCGAGCTGCGCCGAGGCGCAACTCCACTCCAGTTTACAACTATAATGTTACGCATAACCGAGATCAGTTTCTGTTCAATATTAGACAGTGTTCTGGAAATACTTCGGCCGGTCGAGTGGTGCCTTACGAGGTAACTCGCTTGATCCAAACCGAGGGGCTCTTGGCGAGATGACCCGCAATGTCGGACGATCGAAACCTCTACAACGTAAATCCAGATTGTTCCCTTGAAAGACTCACGCCGTGGCCTTCATGTGCTTGAACGACTTGAGGGCCTCCTTGAACATCGCCCGATGATGCTTTTCGCGTTCGAGAGCTAAGCGGAAGCTCGCGGCGGCGTCGCGGCGCCCTTCCTCGTCGGCCTGACGGATGAAACCGGGATACATGACTTCGATCTCATCGTCCTCGCCGTTCGCCGAGTGATCCAGGTTTTCGAGAGTCGAGCCAATGCCTCCCGCGACACGCAGATGGCTGATGCCGTGAATGGTCTCGGCGCCAGCGGCCTCCATGAACAACTGCGCAATCTCAGGGCGGCCTTCCTGCATTGCTTGCATCGCAAAAGCGGTGTACTCCATACGCGCTTTCGCTTCGCCCGCGATAGCCTTCTTCAAGTTGGTTTCTGTTTCGCTCATGATGATCTTCCTCTCGTTCAGCACTAAAATGTAAAGCTGATTGTATAAGAAGGGCTTTTGCAAAAGCAGTGATAGCTGTCACTGAGGGGTGCGACTGACATCAAACAACCAATGGGAAGTACGCGCGACCTGCATTCGGATGAAGATGCAAACCCGTCCGAAGGCCACCTCTACGAGATAAGCTCCAGCTTGATCGACCCCGTTGACTCGATGGCGTCGAGGAGATCGGTCACTCAATTTCCGCAGCATGCGGCCAGGAAATTGTCAGGAGGATTGCGCTTTCTTCGAGCGCTTCTAAGTCGTGCTCGATCGCGCGATCCAGCACGAGCAGATGACCGTCCGGCAAATCAACGGTCTGATCGGGCAGTTGAATCTTCACGTGCCCGCTCAGCGTATGGATCGAGATTCTCGCGTCGGCACTGTGCTCCTCAAGGTGACCACCCTTCTTTAACGCGATCAGCACGATCCTGAAATCAGGCTGCTTCACCAGAGTCTTCGAGTTCCTGCCCGTTCGCAGCCATGCCTCTTCTTCATGAAGTTGCGCGATCTCCTTAACCAGATTGAAGTCCATCAGCGACGCGGTCAGATGTCCTGCCAGCGACTCGTGACCAGTTCGCCCTTCCTTCTCTTGAGAGATTTTGCTCTGCGGTGTAGTCATTTCCTGCCTCCCCTCCTAATCTCAACAACCATCTCTCGGAATTACATTCGCGTTCGATTGAGGCCATCGTTGCTCGAACGGCCCTCTTAAAAACGGAATGACCCACTCTAGCGGCCGCATCACCACGGGCGACTGTTGCTGCATCGATGACGATCTACTTGCCAGGATCTGCAGTCTCGGCATTAGACCACGGATCGGCGACCGCTGAGCAGGTTGAAGATCAACACTATTACTGCGATGACGATCAACAAGTGAATCAGGTTGCCGCCGACGCCGCCGATAAACCCCAACAACCACAGAATGAGAAGAATAACGAAGATTGTCCAAAGCATGGCATACCTCCAAGTCTGAGTGTTTTTGCCTCCAAGCTTGTGTCGATTTTGCGCGATTCCACTAAATCGACTTGAGCTTAGCTACTAGTCCCATTCGCTTAGCTATTTCGCTCTCCGCTTAGAGTAGCTCCCAAGCGCAGTCGGATAGTCGCGCACGTCCGCTGGCGCGTTGAGGCTTCCGTCCTGGAGCACCGACTTCGCCTTGGCTCCTTCGCCGTAGACCGCGATCATATCATCGTCGTCCAAAGTGATGACGACACCCTTCAACTCTAAACCAGCGAACAAACCTTTGCTCCGCGAGTAAGACAGAATTTCTGCATCCATTCGGATGTTCGTCGAAGCTCCAGCCTGGCGTCCGACCGGCCCTGCGGCAACCGATGCGTCTCCGCCAATCTCGAACTTGTCGCCCATCAGCCTGTTTAGGCCATTCTTGTTCATGAAAAGAAGAACGAAATCAGTCGACTGCGCGCCGATCTGCAAGCCAACGCTGCCGCCCTTGAGATTGAAGAACGCAGGCGCGCTCCACCCACTCGCCGTGCGGCAACTGGCGACGCCGCGTCCGCCTCGCGCTCCAACTACGAAACCTGCCTTGAGAACCTGCGGAAACACCGCTACACACTCGGCGCCATCCAGGATGTCTTGTGGAACTGACTTGTCTGGCGCGCGCATGATTTCGCGGAACACTTGAGCTGCCTTCTCAGACTGAGACACCGCGTCGCGATAGTCCTTGCTCCCCTTCTGTCCTGCGAAACACACCATGCTCGCTACTAGACAAGCGAGCACGCTGCATATTCCTGTCGAGATCGTCTTTGCTTTCATACTAACCCCCAACTTGTCCGGGATCACCGGACCGCTTGAAAAACTGCACGTCTATAGGGTTACCTTTGATTTGAACCTTAGAAATTGAGGTTCGTGGATGTGATTCAGGGCCGATACCAACCCGCAAGCGATTCCGTTGATGCCTAATGCACCGACTCTGTCGTTCGCCGGTCCCATCGGTTCCTCACATTCTCGCCTGAATCGGAGCGGCCCAGGAGGCGGCGAAAGCATTCCGTGGTAGATATCTTTCGAGGCCTTTACAGGAACCCACGCCTCCCGAGTCCTCCCCCACTTTGAATCGTAGCGCACTTCGCGATGGACTTCTGTCCAATATTGGACAATCGTCAAATAAAACCATCCTGCAGATTCTTGGGTTCATCGAGCGAGTCTTCAACCAGTGAATCATCGCCGGCCCCTACTTCTGTTCAGTCTTCCGGGGCAGTACTCCCGCGTTCCTTAAACCGGTCAACTCCCGCAAAGTTTTCCGCCACTTACCGCTATCTCTCTTAGTGGCAATGTGAGCATTCGTATCTCCGTAGAATGCGAGTATGTTCTCGCGCAGCTCCGGCGTTACGTTTTCAAACTTATGACTCGCGAGTTTATCCAGTATCTGCGCATATGCGTTGTCGGCCAGCCTGTACTCTGCGGCGCTGGTCGGCCTACCAGTGTCAAGGTCAGTGTTTTGCAGCCTGAGCTCACCTGTACCGACCTTGCTGAGCGACTGGCGATAAGAATTCACGGTGGCGTCGAAGCTCTGCATAAATAATTTCTCAGTTTGCGGAGTCGAGGGCTTGATTGCGAACCCCCTAAACGGACCGACTTTCGGTACGATGCGGAATAGTACCGACAGTACCTTCGCAAAAAATCCTGGCTTCTTGTATTGAGTTCCCCACTCCTTGTGATAGGCGGCCCGCGAGAGGGTATAAAGAAACTTGTCGCGAGTGATACCCGGCGTTTGTTTCTCCAGGTCTCCCTTCTTTGTTTCCCAGGCCACCTTCGTCATTGTAGGAATCAGCGTGCTAACACTGTAACGGTACGTACCAAGGGCCAGATCCAAGCTGGTAAAAATGCTTGCCAATTCAATGCCGTACGTTTCCTTAAACGCGCGTTCGAGCAGAGGCTTCGCTACTTTGAACCCGATGAAGTCGTGGTACGCTTCGGAAGCATAATGCCCCTGAGCTACTTGTACCACGTCGAACCCAAATTCGGTCTGGATATGCGCGGCCGGGTTTTCATCATAGGTCACATTATTCCCGTATTGCCGGCGCAGGTCTGGGTACAGAATCGGAACGGAAGGGTTTGTTGCAATGGG
>JADGNW010000349.1 GCA_017883315.1 Blastocatellia bacterium
AACTCCGTCTTCAATTCCTCGCGGCGCTGCTTTAGGTCGTCGATCAGGAGCGGAGCGCCTTCGATTCGGGTCATCAGTCGCGGAACAACGAGATACAAAACTATTCCCAGCACTCCGGTCAAGATCACAAGGTCGAAGCTGATCATCAACAACGTCGTCAACAGGCCGCCCGCATCCGCGCCGCCGTGCAGAAGTATCATTATTCCGGCGATGACCCCCAGATAAGTATGACTGAGAAGCCAGTATCTGAGTGGCCCGGCGCGGCGCTTGTACATCTGACGCCTGACCGGGTAAGTCATCACACCGGCGATCCCCACCAGCCCGACGAGTCCGGTGATCCAACGCATATTGAGGAACCCGGCCAGTCGCTCACCAAGCCCGAATTCTCGCAGCCCAACGATCGCCACTGCGGTCAGCAACACCGTAAGCAATATCCCGGTGATGTGACTCACTCGCTTTGGCGGGTCTGACTTGTGAATGTTTCGTCCGGTCGCGTGATTCTGATCGAGAAACGCCAGGCCTTCGATCTCGCCTATCTCGGTGAAGTATTCGCGAGGATTGATGCGAGCGAGCGCACCCGTCGGGCAGTTCTCTTCGCAACTGTACGCGCGAGTTTTCGCGCCCGGTGGATTCAACGTTACGCGGTCGCTGCACAGGTTGCATTTCACCGCCAGGAGATCTTCGGTTGCATCGACCGCCGGTGGCAGCGGCTCAGGGCGAAGCCTCAGATAGTCTCGAAACTTCTCCTTCAGTCCGACCCTCGCCTCGGGAGGTTTCGCTTTGCGCGAGATCAGCGAGATCGCGTTGTAAGGACACTGCGACGCGCAATCGCCGCAGCCAATGCAGGTCTTCGTGTCGATGTCTATTTGCCCAAGCGCGAAGCGGCCTATCGCTCCGGTCGGACAACCGGTCAAGCATTCCGGATCCTGGCAGTGCATACACACCGCTGGCGACAGCATGCTTTGAATTGCGCGCGGCCTGGGAGCTTCGAGACGAGTCACGTGAATGCCGCGCCGCAACAATCGCGATTGTCCGTGAATCGTGTGACACGCCAGCGAGCAATTGCCGCAACGCACGCACAAGTCCATGTCCATCACCAGCAGGTTGGTCGCATCGACCAGGCCTGTCGTGATCAAACTTTGCTGGGCGGCGAGCTGTTTTGCTTTGACTACCGGCTTGGCGCTGACACGAGCGCCCAGAGCGGGAGGCGCAAACCGCGCGAATTCTCGCATCAGTGACTCGCGCAGCGCTACGTATTGTCTGAGTTGTCTGAGAGGTATTTCGAGGGCTTCGGTCCGCCCCATCAGAGTCACCGAATAAGGCCACGCTACATTTCTTATCGCGCCTTCCAATCCGAAGCAGAAACCGTGTCCGAGATAGTCTTCGTCACCGGCAGACTCGCGCGAGCGTTTCAACCATCCTTGCTTGGTCAGGTATATGCGATCGATCGTCGCGTTCTCGCGAATCAGAGCATGGCTCTTTGAAAAGACCCTGAATACGGAGATCGACCTCAGTTCGGCAAACATTTCTGGCGTGAGGCTGATTACGTTCTTTAACTCTTCGATCATCGCGTCGCGGCTGTGCTCGCGATAAGACTTATCGAGACTCTCGCCGAACGCGCTGAGCTTGCGAAGCAGACGCAAAGCGGGGCGCTGGATTTCGAGGACCTGTGCCGATGAATTGGCCGGCGCCTTAATCGTCGCGCTTCGAGGAACGCCGGCGAGCACGCTCATCTCACCAACCTGGGTGCCGGGTGTGAGCTCCGCTACTTTGATCTCTTGGTTGTTAGGCGCGTTGATCCACACATCGACGTGACCATCGAGCACGAAATAGAAAGTGTTGCCGCCCCACTCGCCCTCGGTCATCACCGCCTCGCCGGGCTCATAGGTAAGCAAGCGCAAGTACGGACCGACCTTCTTGCCCCCGTAGTTGCGGCCATACACGCTCACTTCAAGATCAAGCTCGTGATCGAAGTGACCGTCGTGTTCGGACAGCAAGTCTTTCAGTGAGGGGACGTCGCGAATGGCGTTGAGAACTTCGCGACGACTTTTATGTTCCCGCGGCATCAGTCATTACCTTTGTTCGGAAAGCAGTAACCATTCTCGAGGCTTTGATCGGCGAAAAGTATACCACGAGAATCGCGCTTGAGTTGAAGACGCAGAGTAACCACAAAGACACGAAGACACAAAGTCTCCGTTCTCAGAAAGGCAGGGCGCTGACATGACACTTACTGCAGACAGGTTCTTTTGCCTGAACGTGGCAGCTCCAACAAGTCGAGTGGTGTCTCTGTCCTCGAGCCGTGTTGATCTCCAGAATGTCTGTCCGTGGTTGGTCAGCAGGAACTTCAATCGTCTTGTGACATTTGTCGCACGCAGCCTTCTTCAGGTGAGGTCCGTGCTTGAAGTTATAAAGACTGAACGCCGTCCCGAGCGTCTCGCCGTATTGCATCGCGTCGGATTTCTTGATGTGACAGGCTCCGCAGGCGGCGAACTTGTCGTTGGGTTGGTGGCTGTGACAGACGTAGCACTCGGGATGCTTCGGCATGCTGGCCTTCAGGCCCTGCTCATCAAAATGATGGCAGAAGTCACACTTGGGTGCGCCCTCGGGCATCTTGGCGGAATCCATCTGCCCTTTCATCTTCTCCGGGTTCGCGTGATCGCGATGCGAGAAACGCTTCAGCCCGAACTGTGCAAGCTTCGGCGGAAACGCGATCCTCGTCCCTTGAGCGTCAACCGGAATCTTATGGCAGACGATGCATAACTTGCTTTCCAGATTTGTTTTGTCTTTCACGTGACAATCGAAGCAAGCTGAATGTCCCGGAAACACCGGCGTGGGATCATTGGTCGCGCGCACGTGGCAGGCGGAACAGTCCTGCGTTTTGGTCTTGTGCTCTTTGCGATTGTGATCGAACGGCGAAAGAACTTCGATCACCTTCGAATCCACTAAGTCGAAAGGTGACTGGCTTACCGGAGTCGCGGGCGGTGGGCTCTCAATCGGCTTGTTCAAGTTCTGTTTCGTGCTTCGACAAGCACAAAAGCCGACGAACAGGATGAACGCCGCAACAACTATTCGCTTTGAAGTCTCGCTTCTCATGCGTCGCTGATTAGCCTGTTTTCTAATCTCTCCTAAGCTTGTTCAGCACGTCATCGCTCAGTCTTCCCGGCAGTCCCGGCTTCTTATCGATGTGACATGTATTGCAATTGCCGACCTCGGGCAGTCTTATGGCATTGAGCTTCTCGACCTGATCGATCGGCTTGTGACACTCCGAGCACAATCGATCGGGTGCCGTAGGCAGCGGGAAATCACTTCGCTTCTTCGGGCGAATATCCAGGTCGTGATCGTAGTGTCGAAAGCCCTTGATACTCCCGAACAAACTGTGTGACCGAGCTTGTGTTCCCGAGCCGTGCAACTCATGGCACACCTTGCAGTCGCTCGCGTATGGGAACGATTCTGCCGATGCTCGCCGCGGTTCGGGTGGCGCGCCACCGTGACACGTGAAGCATGTCGCGTGACTCTCCTGCGTCTTCATGTCTTTCGAATCGGTCTTAGCTCTTTTGATCTGCTCGTGACAGTCAGTGCAGCGCGGGCTTTCACCCGGCTTGAACTGAGAACCGTAGGGCGGGCTTGTCACTGGTACAATTCGAAAATCATTCGGCAACATTTTTCGATGAGCCTTATGCGAGAAGGCATCGTCAAAATCGCCTATCTGCGGCCGAGGAAACACGCCAGGGCGAAGTGCCTTGTCAGTCTTCGAGATACGCCTTGCTTCGTGGCAGACACCGCAGAAGCGGCTTGGCTGACCGAGCGCAGTTTTGAAAAACTCGGCGGCGAAATTGTGACATCTGATGCAGGCGCTATGTGGAAAATCCTTGGCCATCGGCTGGTCCGTGTTCCTGGGCTTCTCCTTAGCGGCTAGATGACAATCAGCGCACTGGACCTTTATGTGCTCCTTCTGGTCGTGGGGAAAGCTTCCGTGGCCGGTTCTGTCCTTGGCCTGCTCGATTGAGAAGAGGCTTCTCTCATCCGCGCGAGTCGTCGTGAATCCCATCCATATGCCGAGAGCAAGCAATACGCTCAGCACAAGCAACGATTGAGAATTGCAAATTGCAAATTGCAAATTGCAGATTTGTGCCGCGCTCTTGCGGACTCCGGCAATTTTCAATTTGCATTTTGCAATTTTCAATTTGCAATTCCTTCTTACGATTTTGGTCCGTGGCACTCGCTGCAAGCCACCGGCGCCTTGTCGCACTTCACGAGTCCCTTCGCATTTGACGCTCGATGGCAACCGATGCACAGATCGTGAAATGCCCGCTGCGACCGCTCTTCATCGCCGTCTTTGTTTCGCGGATTCTTCGGGTCGCCATCCACCCCGTGACAAGCGATGCACTTCACGAGCACGGGCACGCCACTGAACTCAGTTCGCTTGTGATGACAGCCGATGCACTCAGCGCCTTGCTGCGATTGATGCGCGAACTGACTATCGGGATTCAAGTACGTTTCGTGATGCGCGTGCCGGAAAAGAACTACGCCGCGGGTCCCCTTGAGATCGAGCTTGATAACGCGCGCGGTCGCGTCGCCGGACTTTATCCTGTCGCAATCGTTCTGCTGAGCAGGCGAAAACGGCCGCGCCAGCAAGGCAGCCGGCATAGCGACAATAAAAAGAGCCAGCACTGTAAGCTTGAATCTCATTTGTTCATCGGACTGCCGTAGAAGCCGCGAATATCCTTATTCTCTTTGCTATTGCTATCCTTGATCTCAGGCACCGTGAACAGCTTTCCGTCGATCGTGTACATCCGCTGCATCTCAGTGAAATTCAGCGGCCGCGCACCTCTTCTGCCGAACACCGAAAGCTGGTTGCCGCTCTCATCAACCGCGCGGTCACGATCGAGTCCCTTCGAAATCGCAAGCGCGGGACCGTGAGTGTGCTTGGTGGCGATCAGCTCAGGATTAGGTCTCGGGCTGAAGCCAAAGTTGCCGGGCACGGATTCCGGAGAAGTCAGTTGAACCACTCGAAGCCCATTGTGACCATCCGCGATGTAAGCGAACAGGCTCACGTTGGTCATTCCGACTTTCACGTCGCGAGCGTCATTAATCTGGCCGTTGGCGTTGAACACCTGGTCGATTCGCGGATGCTCGGGCTGCTCGATGTCGAGTATGACCAGCCCTTGCTTGCCCGCAGCAACGTAAGCGTACGTCCGAACGAGATAGATGTTGTTCGCCTCAGCGAGGGGAACGACCGCGCCGTTCACCGCGCGTGGGTGCTCTGGATCGGTTACGTCTATGACCTTCACGCCCTCAGCATCGCATACGAATGCATAGCGGAATTGAATCTGAACCGCGCGCGGGTTCTTCAACGCCGGCGTTCCAATCTCACCGACAACGCGAGGCTGGAAGGGATTGTTGATATCGACGATCACAAGCCCGCGATCACATGTGATGTACGCGTGAGTTCCGGCGATCGTGATGTTGTTAGCTCCGTTCAGCACGCCGTTCGGATTCCATGTCAGCGTGCGCTTGAGGAAATTATTGCTCGGGTTTCCGTCAAGCAGCGTCGCCGCGTTCACCAGTATCAAGCCCTCGTACTTGTCAGTCACGTACAAGAAAGCGTAGAGCGGGTGAATCGGTTGATGATCGTCGCGGTTTACCGCTTCTTCGTTTTCGGGCCGGTGAATTCGATACTTATTTGGAAAGATGCTGTCAGGCAGCGAGGCAGTCGGGTCAACTCCAAGCGTCGTCGGAGACGCGACCGCCGTTGCGTACTTCGTCTTCACGTACAATCGCTGGCCCATAGGTGAGACCGGCGCCGTGGTCATTCGCTCCGAAAATCCTTTCTGATCAATGTTGGCTACATCAAAAACGCGCAGCCCGCCCTTGCCTGCCGCCGCGTAGAGGTACTCGCCGCGCAGTTGCAGGCTGAGAACTTCAGTCTCCTGCTTGCCGAACGGCTTGAGCCCTCGAGAAATGTCGTTGCCAGGATGCTCGTAAGCTTCCTCCAACTCATCATGATTATCTTTGTGCCGCCTGAATTCTTCCGGGAATGCAAGCTTGTGAAGATTGCTTCCGATGACCGCTTGCGGCTCGTCTCGCTCGGTCACCACCGTCGCCTCAAACCCGTTTTTGCCGAGCGCGGTGTAAACATACCGATACATGAAGTTGTAAAACTGCGTGCCCTGCATCAGAGTCATCGCCATCCATGCGTTGTTGTTCCCCTTGTTCGATAGGTGGCAATCATCACAACTCTTTGTCTCGGTGGTCCGCACCGAATGCGGAAAGTGCGAGCTGAAGGCCTGGCCGCTGTAGCCTTCTTCGGAAATGGTCTGCTGCTGCGAGTAGATCCACTCGCGGCTTTGATTCTGCGAGCTAACCAGTATCGCGCAGGCTGATCGGACGGGCGCATATCGCCGGCCGGTCACCGTTCCGTCGCGGCCAAGCAGAAAGACATCATCGCGCAGCGTTTGAAAATTGTACGAGGTCCAATTGCGAAGCTCCTTTTCGCCCTCGTTGTGCAGCATTGGCCGCTCTTGATTGGCCTTCATCTTCAGGTGGCAGCCGTAACAGCTAGGCGTCCACGAGGTATGACACGTGTAGCAAGTCATGCTGCTGTTAGCGTGTGCGAGCTTCACGTCATCATCGGGCACGCTGCCCCACGTTCGATTGTCTTTGCGGATCGTCTTGGCAAGCGCGGCCTTTTCATTGTAATCGGAGCTACCCTCGGTGATCGTGTCGACGACTTGCTTGACTCGCCACACGACTGGCTTGCCGTCCTTGTCCTTTGCGACCGCCGCGCGCTGAAACAAATTGCCGTCTTTGTCCTTGAAGAAGCGGTCCTTGCCCGACTCGAGTTCTCGATACTTGAGCATCTGATTGCCGCCGGCCGCCGCTGAAGTTCGCGCGTCTTTGGAAGTCGGATCGGCACGTTTGGTAATCGTGCCGTGACAATCAACGCAGTCGATCTCGATAGCGTCGCGCACCTCGCCGTAGAGCTTACCGTTGCCGTGATTGTCCTGCTTGAAGTGACAGTCGACGCAGTGCATTCCCTTCTCGAGATGAATGTCTTTCAAATGGACGGGCAGACCTTTGTTGGCGGGATCTTCGGTCGTGCCGTCAACCGCGCGTTTGAGTTTATCTGCCGTCACGTCATTGACTACGTTGTCGTCCGCGTCGAGGAAGTTTCCCTTGCGGTCGTGCTTGAAGACGTCGCGGAACACCCAGCCGTGTCCATTGAAGTCGGCGAACTGCGTGTGCTTGAGCTGAGGATTTATTTCGTCTCGCAGTGACCTTAGGAAGTCGACGCTGCGCCACTTGCCTCGAAGCGAAGACTCTTCGGGATTGCGCGACAGAATCTGCTGTTCTTCGGCAGGCGTCGGCTTCTCAAATCCCTTCTCACCGGGCTTCGGATACATATGTTCGCCGT
>JADGNW010000350.1 GCA_017883315.1 Blastocatellia bacterium
AATTCATGCCCAGCTTGATGTTGAGCACGGGGTTGTACAGATCGGCGGCTGTGATCGCGCCGTTGCCCTGACGCTTCGAGATCAACTGTCCAGTCGCGGGCATTATTTGCATGAGCCCGCGCGCACCTGCGCGAGAGATCGCGTTTGGATTGAAGACGCTTTCCTGACGAATTAACCCGCAAGCTATGTAAGGGTCAACACCGTAGCGTTTTGCTTCCTGCTTGAGCGTGCTCCAGGCGACCATCGGGAAGAATATTTCCCAAGCTCTGCGCGGCACGTCCGGGTCGCGATAGGAATACAGATCCGGATAAGCCTTTCGCAGAACCAGCGTCGCTTGAAACGGCTCACCGTGTCGCGAGTACAATTGAGCGAGACGAAGATTGAGCTTGGGTGACGCAGGACTGGCTTCCAGAGCCTTGTTCAGCTCTCTCACGGCAAACTCTTCGAGGCCTATTACTTCAAGATCGTCCGCTCTTTCAACGCGGCCAGCCTCCGATCCGTCTGCGGCTTCCCTGGCGGGCTCGAAGTAAATAACGTTTGCGCGAATGGTCTCAAGGTCCGAGCCCGGCTTTGGCTGCTCAGCCTTGAGCGACGGCTCGGCTTTGCGCAGCGCAGCCGCCCGCAGCCCCGCGATGTAGCCATGATAACCGTAGCGGTAGCGCTCATTCACGAAGTCGTACAATGAGAGCGCGCGCGATTTGTGCCCGAGCCGCTCTTCCGACTTTGCGGCCCACAAGCAGGCCTCGCCGATGAACTTCGTTTCAGGATAACGGTAGCTCGCAAGATGCTGCTCGAGTATGCGCGCGGCGGCGGCGTAGTTCTTCGAACGATACGCCGACCATCCGAGATTGTAGGACGCCTCGGGCGCGTACGCGCTCTTCGGAAAAGAGGCGAGCAACTGGCGATAACGGCTCGCCGCTTCCGATTCGCGTTCCTGCTTGTTCAGGTACGCGGCAAGGTTGTAAAGCGCCTCAACCGCCCAGCGGGTTTTTGGGTAATGACTTACGAGGCCATCAACTAACACTGAAGATTCAGCCGAACGACTTGCGCGTCGCAATGCTTCAGCTTGATGAAACATTGCTTCAGCGCGCAGCTCGGGATTCCGATCGCTTACCCGGCTGAGAGCTGTGATGGCTTGGGCTGGTTGCTTGCTGTTCAACAGACTCACGCCGTGGCGCAGATGAACTTCGTCTAATCGGTCAGCGTCAGGGAAGCGCGTGAGCAACCGTTCGTACGCGGCGCTTGAGTCGGCATACTGCTTCGCTTCGAATAAAGCGTCGGCTCGAGAGTGCTCTTCTGCGAAGGAGCCCGCATTGTCTTTGGGAGACGCATTGAGCGCCGCCAGTCTCGTTTCTGCTTGCGCGCTTGCGCTGGTGGCCGGAAGTTCGTAGTAGATCTGTCGATAAAGCGCGACGGCTTGATCGGTCTTGCCCATTGTTTCGAACGCGCTTCCGGTGATGTAAATTGCATCAGCGCCTTTGGATTCAACCAATCGAGCAAGATCTTTGACAGCAGCAGACGGATCGCCGGCCGCGATCGCATTTTCGGCAGCTCGGAGCCTGGCGTCGCGGGCCTTCAGCGAATCAGGATGCTTCGTGTAGAGAGAGCCGTAATCGCCGCGCGCTGCGCTTTTCTTATCGCTGGCAGCCTCGCTTTCGGCCCGATAAAATAGGGCGTAATCGCCAATCGCAGTTGCCGCGCCGATAGATCGAGCATCGAGCGCTTCCAGGGCAGCCGGGTAGTTCTGAGCAGCGTAATAGAGATAACCGCGCAGAAAGCGAGCGAGCGCCGCGGTCCGGGTTCGAGGATATCGCGACTCGATGCGAGCGAGGTCTTCAACGGAAGGCCGGCCCGAAGCTGCGCGCACTGTCTGGCGAAGTTCTTCCAGGCCGCTCTCCTGGTTCGCCGGGACCCGCTGGCACGAAACCGTCATCGGGGTAACGATCGTGAACGTTATTATTGGAATAAGAGCCAGAGCAATACGACGTTGAGACTTTATCAAGCGATGTCTAATTCGGCTGAGCATGGGACACTCCCTTGGACATGGCGCGCGGACGTTTGACGCTGCAATGGGGCTGGAGAAGATTATTGACGAAGCTTTCGGAGAAATCAAATTGGAGGTGAAGAGTGACGCGTGATGCGTGACTCACGAATCACGCGTCACGATCCTATGGCTACCGAAGGTCCTGGACAGTCCGATCCCAACTTCGAAGGATCGCCTTCAGCGAGCGTGCTTACGAGTTCATCGTAGAAGTAATCGAATTTCGCTGCGACGTTCGGCGTCACTCGCTTTTCGTACATTTGCCGGCTGCGATCTATGTCCTCTTTCAGTCGATCGTACAGATCTCCGGTGCGACGCCCGTCTCCGACTTTCTGCTCGTTGTATAGTTTAATCTCGCTCACAAGCAATCTGGCGAATCGCCGCGCGTCATTGTGTGCCTTCTCTTCCTCCCCGACCACGGCCACTGCAGGCGCCGCCGGAGGCGCAGGCATCGGGGCCGGAACGTCGGGCTGAGCTGTTGGTCTGAAATAAGTCGGCGGTGCGACGTGCGGAGCCGGCGGTGCGACGTGCGGAGTTGGCGGTGCGATGTGCGGAGTTGGCGGTGCGACGTGCGGAGTTGGCGCGACAGGAGGCTCGCGATGAGACGAAAAATCGGAGACTGGCTGGCGAGCCGGCTGGGCCTCTGGCGATCGAACTGGACTTTCGGTCACTGGAGTTGGTTTCGCAACCGGTACAGGCGCGGCAGCCTGTTTCGGCTGCGTTGCGCCTTCTGACGTTCTGGCTCGAAGCGACACGAGCTCCACAACAAGACCTGCTGTATGAGCCAAGAGCTCAATCGCTTCGACGTTGGTAGCGACTTCGCCGCTATCGGCGGAGTCGGCATAGATCAACGCCGCCGTCTTGCTCCGCACTTTGAGCGGCACCGCGAGCACGCGTTGAGGGTGAACCCGTCCAAGTCGTCCCAATAGACTCTGGTTCTCCGATTGAAGTTCCGGTGAGCCGTAGAACGTTTGCTGCGAACTGAACGCCGCCCGCAGCACTGTGTCTGTCTGCAAAGGAAGTGACATTCCTCTGATTGAGTTGTTGACATCATCCAAGCCGCGAGCCGCCCAAGCAACGGCGTTTCCACCCTTGACTACAAAGAGCACGACGCGCGGCGCGAAGTTGGCTGCGCGAGAAACCAGTGCATTCAATACCTCAGCTTGAGTTCGTTGTCCGTCAAGCTCTGCTACTGAATCTCTCAACAGAGCGATGTCCGCGCCGAGCCTTACGCTTTCAGCGCCAGCTCGATCAACCTGTGCGGTCACTTCAGCCGCGATCTGTGAGAACGCTGCATCTTCGTCCGGCAGGGAAGTCGTTACATCAGCCTGCTCGAGCAAGCTGTTGAATGACTCATTTACTTCCCGCTGCAGCCGGCTGATGTCTTGCTCCAGCAGACTCACGCGAGCCCGCACCAACTCTTGTATTCGCCGGCGAAGCAGCACGTCACGCTCGTTATCCACCTGATTTCCTCCCACACAGTTCGAAGATGATTCGCGGGGACTTTCGTTGGCTTGATTATCGAAGGCGATTATTACCTACCCTATATCGATTGTCAATAAAAACGACTTTGCTGGCGTTTTGCTTTCTATCGTTTAAGGTTATGCCTCGCGCATTCTTGAGGCGTCGGAAATCTGAGCCTCGAAGAGATAACGCGCCGGCACAACACGGCGCGCTACTTGCCTTTTGAGGTCTCGGAACGGTATTATGTTTTGCTTGCTGAGAAAGTGGGCTTGGCCCACTTTTTCTTTTGGTGATAATGACCGAGTTTGACCGAGAGGCGATTGGCAGAGTCATCGAACGAGTCGCCGCACGTGAAGGACTTGAACTGGTCCATTGGGAGACGGTCGGCCCGCGCAATAATTTTGTTTTGCGCATTTATATCGACAAGCCCGGCGGTGTGAGCCTCGGCGATTGCGAAGCGGTCAGCAATCAAGTTGGAATTCTGCTGGACGTGGAGGACCTGATAGCGAACCGCTACGTCCTGGAAGTTTCTTCGCCGGGGATCGAGCGAGGTCTCTACAAGCGCGCCGACTACGAGCGGTTCGCAGGGAGTAGAATCAAGCTGAGAACCATCGAGCCGATCGATGGACAACGCAACTTTCGCGGCAAGCTGCTGGGTCTGGTTGGCGACAACATTAGCTTCGATGCCGACGGTCGAGGTCAGCTTGAGATACCGTACGAGCAGATCGCAAAGGCGAATATTGAATACCAGTTTTAGTCA